>NZ_JBGMEF010000004.1:0-39690 GCF_046365475.1 Anaerococcus kampingae | reverse complement strand
TGAGCCAGGATCAAACTCTCATAAAAAATTTGTATGAAAGTCTTAGATCAAGACTCTTATTCATTTACATCTGACTTAATCAAATGCGTGATTTATATTCTTGTATATCAAGAATCATTTACTGTAAAGAAATTTAACTAGGTTATAGTTGTTATTCTTTAAAGTTTTTGTTTTGCTATTTTAAATAGCTACAAAAACCATTGATATTTAATTTGTATGAAACGCCTTAGCATTTCTGGTTCATGTCTCAGCATTTATCGTGCTGACTATTATATAGTACCACAGGTTTTTTATCTTGTCAAGACTTTTTTTCATTTTTTTATGATTTTTTTATCTTGGCGATTAGTTCCTGTCGCACCGACATTTAATACTATAACATCTATTTTTGTCCTTGTCAAATTTTTTTTGTATTTTTTTATATTTTCTTTGCAAATTGACTTTATAGCTTGCTTATGGTAACATATTTTATGTAAATTAATAAGTTTATATTGCTTATATAAAGAAGAGTAGCTTATATAGGATGATTAAAGAGAGCTTAGTTGTGGTGAAGTAAGTAGATTCCTTTTAAGTGAAGATGGTCTTTTTTGTTAGTTGGTGAATTTTTAGCCAGCTAGGGGTATGCCCCTTACAGCAGATGGTATTGTTTGATACCTACTAAGTCTGTTATCGTGAGATAATAGTAAAATAAGGTGGTAACACGAGTCTTCGTCCTTTGGTCGAAGGCTCTTTTTTTATTATAGGAGGATTTATGCCAGTTATTTTATCTGAAGATTTTATTAAAGAAGAGGTTTTGCAAGAAGAAAATATTTTTGCTATCAATCCAATGAGGGCTAGTAGCCAGGATATAAGACCTCTTAAGATTGCTATTGTCAATCTTATGCCTAATAAGGAGGAAACTGAGATTGATTTGCTTAAGCTTATTTCCGCTCATGCCCTTCAAATTGAGGTTGATTTTATTAGGACTACTACATATGAAAACAAACACACAGACCTTAATAGGCTCAATAAGCTTTATAAGTCTTATGATGATATTAAAGATACCAAGTATGATGGCATGATTATTACTGGTGCCCCTATTGAAAATATTGATTATAAGGATATTAAATATTGGGATGAGCTTACTAAAATTTTTGATTATGCCAGAGAAAATGTCTATTCTACTATTTTTATCTGCTGGGCTTCTCTTGCTGCCCTTAATTACTTTTATGATGTCGATAGCTTTTCTTTTAATGAAAAACTATGTGGAGTTTATCCTTTTATTAAAAGCAGCAATTCAAGGCTTCTTGATGGCTTTGATGACTTATACAATGTTCCCCATTCTCGATATAAAGGAGTTGACCCTAAAGATTTGGACGACATTGATGACTTAGATGTCCTTGCTTCATCTGATGAGGTTGGGCTCTGTCTTGCTACAAGTTCTGATAATAGGTTTATTTTTTCACTTGGCCACCTTGAATATAATAAAGAAACACTTAATAATGAATACCTAAGGGATCAAAAAAGAAGTCTTAATCCTAATAGACCGGTCAATTATTATTTCGAAGGTACTAATAAGATTAATATGAGTTGGAAATCAGCTGCTTCCTTATTTTTCTCAAATTGGATTAACTATGCCGTTTATCAAAATACACCTTATAGACTTGAGAGTATTGAAGAAAAATCTGTTTCGAAATTTGGTGGCTCTTCCCTATCTGATGCCGGTCAGTTTGAAAGAGTTAAGGATATTATCAATAGCAAGGATGATAGGAATGTAATCGTTGTGTCTGCGCCAGGAAAGCGAGACCCTTATGATATTAAGGTTACTGATCTTTTGGTAAAAATTTCTGATTCTAATGAACAAATTAGGGCTCTTGAGGAAAAAATTAAAGAACTCAATAAGGAAATATATGAAAAAAGAGAAGAAAAGTACAAAATTAATGATAAGATTAAGGATCGTTTCTATGAAATAATTGATGATTTGAATTTAGACGATTTCCTTAAAAATGAAATTGACCAAAGCCTTGCAGAAGTTGCCTTCTCCTTAAATCGTGATTTCAATCTATCTAGGGGTGAATACTTAAATGCCAAAATCCTCGCAAATTTTTTAGGCTATGACTTTTTCGATGCGAAGGATTTAATTTTCTTTGATGATGAGGATATTGATATCGAAAGGACCTTTAAGACTATAAGATCCAGAATCAAAGATGGGATGAAGGTCGTTGTTCCTGGTTTTTATGGAAGTAAAGATGGTCAGATTAAAACTTTTAAGAGGGGTGGATCAGATTATACCGGGTCAATTCTTGCCGCTGCCCTTGATTCTTCTGTTTATGAAAACTGGACTGACGTATCTGGTATAATGACAGCTGACCCTAAAAGGGATAAGAATGCCCAAAAAATCGAAAAACTAGATTATAAGGGCTTGCAAAAAATTATTAAGTCCGGTGCTGGAGTCTATCAAGAAGACGCCATTAGGCCTGTTATGAATAAAAATATTACTATTAAAATCCTAAATACCAATAATCCTGACGACTCAGGCACTACTATTAAAGATTGAAAATAAGCTGGAGCTTGCAAATTTTCTCAAGCTCCAGCTTTTATTTTATAATTTATAGTGGTTTTTTAAAATAGATAGATTTTCTTTTATCTCATCCGTTAGGTCATCGTAGGTTAAAAGCTCTTCGATATCTTCCTTAGCCTTGGATAAATTTCCCAAGACAAGGTTGATTTGAATCTTATTATAGGTCATCCTTGGATCTTGCGGATATTTTTCAAGTCCCTGATTTATGATCTTTATCGCTTCCATTTCTTCTTTATTTAAATATAGGCTTATGGCATAATCATTGTAAAGTTCCCTAAAATCTGCATTTAATTCTAGAGAATTTTCAAAGGCCATTATTGAGTTTTCATATAGGCCCATATTTTGGTAGGCCACGCCTAGATAATAATAGGCGTCGGCTCTTTTTACCTTATTTAAGAGCTTGGATAAAGTATCAACAGCCTTACTATAATCTGACTTACCAATAAAATAGAGGCTTTCCTCTATTTCTGCATTGTCGTCAACTGCTTCTATCTTATTTCTAATTTCTTCCTTGGCTAATTCATCCTCGGTTTTCCTGAGGGCATTTTTGTAATATGACCTTGCCTTGATATATTCGCCAAGATTTGCGTAGATGTTGCCTAGCTCATAAAAACCTATGGCAAAGTCTTCGTCTTTTCCAATTGCCTCTTGCAAAATCCTTAGAGCCTCTCTTACAAAATCATCCTTATATTCGCTATCCTCTTCGTAGGCCTTTGGCCACAAGAGTTTAGCATAAAGATAGGCTGCAAAATTATTTTCTCTTTTCAATAGATAAAAACCTCTTGCTAGAAGTAGGGCCTTGTTAGGATTTGCTTCTTTTACGATCTTATCAGTGGAATAGGCTCCTAAGTCTTCTATATAATTATTTAAGGCCTTTACATAGGCATCTTTATAGACAAAATCAAAGTCAATTGCTATATTTATAATCATAGCTTCAAAGACTAGGTCTAAATTTATATTATTGGCAAAGTCCCCGCTTTTGATCCCCTCTTTCATATCTTCTATATAAATCGGGAGGGATAAGCCAGATAAATCCTCATGCTTAGCGACTTCTTTTAGTTCTATATAGGCTAAATTGTCGTGAAATTTATAAAAATATGCATCTAACTTAGTCATCAAAACCTCTCATGAATTTCCTTTGTCGATATGGATGTTCGTTTAAATACTTAAACAAATGGCCCCTAAATAGCATAAAGAAGCTGTGAACTAGGGAAATAATTAAGCAGGCAAAGATTTTGTTTGTGCTCATAGCTTGACCAAGACCTAAATATATTGACAATATAAATTCCAAAGCTATGAATAGCAAGCTAAAGATGCCGTAGTTTAGGATATTGTTTTTAACAAAAACAATAGATTCACGAATTGCATCTATGCCATACCTATTATTTAGATAAATCTCCTCATAAAGAGCTGATGTTAGGATTTGAATTATAATCCTGACTATAATATTTACCCTCACAGGGAAATTCACTAATAAAAGGCTTGCTACAACATCTAAGATATACATCCAAAACATGGTTTCTATAAGAGGCATGAAGTAATTACCCATGGAGTTTTCTAGAGACTTTTTGCCTGTATTGCCGTATTTTACAACAGATATCAAGCTTTGTAGGATAAAGGATGTAATGATTACCCCTATGAAATAGTGGATTATTCCGCCGATTGTACTTCCAACAGGCCCAAAGCCAAATTCATTATTGTCAAAAATTGTTGATACCATTACAAATATTAAGACAAAATATGATTTGCCAAGCTTTTTGATGGTCTCCCTAAAGGCTATTTTTGTGGTGTGGAAGAAGTCTTTAATTCTTTCCATCTTACATCTTCTCCACAGTCTTGATACCTAAGATTGCTAGACCTGATTTAATTACTATTGATGTAGCGTAGGTTAGAGCTAGTCTTTCTTCTTTTAATTTTTCATCATCGACCATTATCTTAGATGAATTGTAGAACTTGTTAAAGCTACTTGCTATGTCTGTTAGGTGTCTGGTGATTAGGGATGGTTCGTATTTTTCCTTAGCTTTTATCACAACATCTTCAAATCCAGCAAGTTTTTTAGCAAGGCTAAATTCATCATCGCTGGTGATTTTTTCTATATCAAGCTTTCCTACTTCACTTAGGCCTGCCTTTCTAAGGACAGATTTGGCCCTAGCATAGGTGTATTGGACATAAGGTCCTGTTTCGCCATCAAAGTTTAAGACCTCATCCCAATCAAAGACATAGTCCTTTATCCTGTTATTATATAGCTCTTGGAATTTAACAGCTCCGATTCCGACTACCCTTGCAGTTTCTTCTACATCATCTACTGTATCTTCCCTATCTTTTATGATTTCTTTGGTCTTATCTATTGCCTTATTTAAAACATCTTCTAAGAATACCACCTGGCCCTTTCTGGTTGAAAGAGTTTGGTCTTTTAGGCTTACCATACCAAATGGGATGTGCTTGCAGTCTTTGGCAAAATCATAGCCCATTAGTTCTAAAATCTTGAATAATTGTTGGAAGTGTAGATTTTGCTGGGTAGCTACTACATATAAATTCTCATCAAAGTTATACTCTTTTTTCCTATTTATAGCTGTGGCTATATCACGAGTAACATAGGCAGATGAGCCATTTGACTTGATTATTATTGATGGTGGGAGGTCAAATTGAGATAGGTCTATAATTTGTGCCCCATCTGATTCTACCAGGAGATTTTTCTCCTTTAATTCCTCAATTACATCTGGGATAAATTCTGAATGGTAGGACTCACCGTTGTAATTATCAAAGTCAATGTCTAGAAGCTTATAAACCCTATCAAATTCTTTGAAGGAAATTTCCTTAAACCATGACCAAAGTCTGGTCGCTTCCTCTTCGCCTTCTTCTAGTTTTTTAAATTCCTTGCGGGCTACATCCATCATCTCTTCATTTTCGCTTGCTTCTGTATTGTAGCGAACATATAGGTTTAAAAGCTCTTGGATTGGGTGGGCATTTAATTTATCATCATCACCCCAAAGCTTGTAGGCTGCAATCATGGTTCCAAATTGAGTACCATAGTCGCCAATATAGTTTGTAGCAATTGTATTATAGCCTAAAAATTCGTGGATATTTCTAAGAGCATCGCCTATTACAGTTGATCTGATGTGGCCAATGTGGAAGGGTTTAGCTATATTTACTGAAGAAAAATCTATAACTACAGTCTTGCCTTTACCCATGTCAGATTTACCGAAGTCCTCCTTTTTATCTAGAATTGTATTTACGACTTCATTTTGGAATTTTTCCCTATTTAGGAAAAAATTTATATAAGGTCCTATGTTTTTTATCTCAGAAAATTCTTCTATTTCAAGCGAATCTACTAGTTCACCTGCTATTTGGGCTGGATTTTTCCTTAAGGTCTTTGCTAGTTGGAAGCACGGAAAGGAATAATCTCCCATATTTTCTTGGGGTGGAATTTCGATAAGGTTCTTGATCTCTTCAGAGTTTAAACCAATATCTCCTCCCTCTAATTTTTTTGCAATAATTTCTTTAAAATCTTTCATTTATCCTCCTAGGAAAACTTGACTATGGTTACTCCATAACCGCCTTCTTTGTCATCTCCGAACCTGTAAGAAGCAACTCTCTTGTCAGTTTTTAAAATCTCGCTCACTCCCTTAATAAGGGCACCTGTTCCCTTGCCGTGTATTATCTTAGCTTGGGATAGGCCTGCAAGCATAGCATCGTCAAGGTACTTATCTACATTTCTCATGGCCTCGTCATATCTTTGACCCCTTAGGTCAAGGGTAGCTGATATGTGCATGGCTTTTTTAACACTATACACTTTTTCGATGTTTTTCTCAGTTTGCTTATCCTTCTTGATTTTTCTAACGTTTTTTATGTTAGAGTCCATCTTTAGGATTCCCATCTGAAGCTTGATATTTCCCTTGCTATCTGGCGCCTCGATTACCTGGGCTTCTTGGCCAAGACCTTCGACTATTACCATATCACCCACCTTAAGCTCATCTGGTATATCCTTAGATTTCTTAAGTCTTAAGCCCTCTTCCTCATTTGCTATATAAGAATCCTTGTATTTATTTCTAATCTTATTTAGGGACCTGTCTATATCGGATGTGTTGGCATTTTTACTTCTTTTGGCTTCTTTTAGCATGGCCTGGCTTTCTTTATTGGCCTTATCCAAAATTTTGTTGGCCGCATCTTCAGCCTTTTTGATGATTTCTTCTTTTTGCTTATCAATCTCTTTGGACTTATTTCTAAGCTTATCTTTTATAGATTGGATTTCTCTCCTATAATTTTCTATCTGCCTATTTTTAGCCTCTATCTCTGCCTTGTCATCTTCGATTTCTTCTAGGATTTTATTTATGTTTTGAGTATCTTCCCCAATTAAAGATTTGGCCTTAGTTAGGATTTTTTCTGAAAGACCAAGGCGTTTTGAAATCTCAAAGGCATTTGATTTTCCAGGTGTACCTATCTCTAGTTTGTAGGTTGGAGATAGGGTTTCTACATCAAATTCTACAGAAGCATTCATTACCCTATCATTTTCCATGGCATAGTATTTAAGCTCGCTGTAGTGGGTTGTAGCAAAGGTCATGACCTCGTTTTCTGTTAGGCTGGAAAGGATTGAAATGGCAAGGGCAGCCCCTTCTATAGGATCTGTTCCTGAACCAATCTCATCTAATAAAACCAAGGAATTGGAAGTCACCTTATTTAATATATCTACAATATTGGTAAGGGATGCTGAAAATGTTGACAAACTCATCTCTATTGACTGTTTATCTCCTATATCTAGAAAAATATCGTCAAAGACATTTAGCATAGACCCTTCCTCGGCAGGTATAAACAGGCCAGTTTGAGCCATAAGGCTTATAAGGCCTACGGTTTTTAAACTTACTGTTTTTCCACCTGTGTTTGGTCCTGTTATTATAAGAGTTGTGTAGTCCCCTCCAATTGCCACATCTATTGGAACAACACGCCCTGGAAGAAGTGGATGACGAGCCTGTTTGATATTTATAATCTTCTGGTCATTTAATCTTGGTATAGAATAATCATTTTCTAGACCAAACTTGGCCTTGGCTTGAAGAAAGTCAATCCTTCCTATGAGCTTTTGATTTTCTAGGATTTCTTGGTCAAATTTTTCTGTAAATCTTGATAGCCTGTCAAGAATTCTCCTAATTTCAGCCTCTTCCTTAAGCTCTAGATCCTTGTATTGGTTGTTAAGCTCGACAATGGCAGCTGGCTCTATGAAAAGAGTGTTGCCCGAAGCTGACTTATCGTGGACGATGCCATTTATTACAGCTCTCTTATTAGTCTTAATCGGAACTACATACCTACCATCCCTTACAGATACCACCTTATCTTGAAGGGCATCTTCATATCGAGGAGATGTCACATAGGAATTGAGTTTGTTCTTGATTTCAGATTCTTTCCTAGCCTTGGACCTTCTGATATTTAATAGTTCTCTTGAGGCATTGTCTGCAATTTCTTCTTCATTAATAATAGACCTATCTATCTCATCCTTTAGAAATTCATTAGTTGATATCCTATCAAAGATATCTAAAAGATAGGTATCTTCGATATTTTTTCCATAATCTTTGAGGTATTCACTAACTCTTAAAAGACTTAATACCTTAAGCAAATCAGCCGGCTCAAGGATACCATTTCGTCTTACATAGCCAATAATTTCTGTAAAATCATAAAGGCCAAAAATATCTATATTTCCATTTCTTGAAATAATCTTGGCCATGGCGGCAGTTTTTTCTAGTTCATCTTTCAAATATTCTATATCTGTGGATGGATTTAAATTCAATATTTTATCTTTTGTAATAGAAGAACGAGCCATTTTTGCAAGTCTTTCTAAAATTTTTGGGTATTCTAATACTTCTAAACTTTTTTTCTGCACTAAATAACTCCTCTTTCGTAATTTAACTTATCTGTCTTAATTTTATTCTGGTAGGCTGAGAGGTCCTCATCTGAAAAAACTGACACAAGCCTTGATAAGTTAGGATCTAATAAAGATTCATCAAAGCTAGCTAGCCTGTAAGGATAGATTTTTGTAAGGCCATCACGCCTTATAGTTAGCATCCTATCATTATTAGCAGATTTCATCTCTCCTTTACTAAACTTACAGCTTTCACAGCCTCTTAGGCCGCATTTTTTGATTGTAGAAAATGGACAATGGACCATGTTCATCAGCTCAATCCTACCAAAGACTAAGCTTTCAATGTCATAGGCTTTAGCATTTTTATTTATGATATCTAACTGATTTTCTACAGATGATTCGACTTTTTCTGCAAAGCCTGAGTAAAAATCAAAGGAATATGAATTAAGGACATTTAAATATCTGCCTATCCTTATCTTAATATCTTCTTTCTTAAATCTTTCTATAAAATCAAAGTCTCTATAGGAATTAAAGATCACTCCTCTTATAGAATTTTCCTTTATATAGGAAATAAGATCATCTATCTCATAATCCCAGTGGGAATCCAAGTCTAAATAAAGGGAAAAATCTTTATATTTTGGGTCGTAGTCTTTGATATAAAGATTATCAAAACCCTCTATAAGGTCTGGATCTATGTCATTTGTCATTAATTCTAAGTTTTTTTCAGGATTTATATTTGAAAACTTTTTAAGAGATGGCTTTTTAATCTCAATCTTTTCTCTCTTATAGGCTCCACCAATCTTATGACTTAGGGCCCTTATAGCATCTCTTCTAAGCTTATTGATGGTCTTTTTCCTGATGAATATATTGTCGTCTATTTCAACATTTATGGTATTTGCCTTAAAGATTTCATCCTTAAACCTATCTAGATTTTCTCTTATTGAAGATTCATCTATAGCTATTTTTTGGCTAGGCTCGATAAACTCTTCTGAAAAGACCTCTACCTGGTAATCTTTATAGACTAATTTTAGACTAGCTTTTTCATTTAAGCTTGCCTTAAAATATAGGTCAAGGCCCAGATTTTTATATCTTTCAAGGCCCTTTGCCAAGTCATCCTTGATGGACTCAGCATTTAACATGAGGATATCTGATCCTACTTTAGCATCCTTATACTTATCAAGGATGAATCTTCCGCCCTTTTTTATCTCTTCTGTGATTGTAAGAGGAAGCTTCTTTCCTCTTTCAGTTTGTACTTCTAGATTATCGCCCTTATGAAGGTCAGATTTTGCTAGGAAGGATTTTTTATTTTGGTAAATCTCAACCCTTCCCACAGACCTGTGTTTATTATCAGCTTCTCTTAAGATATAATCAGATTTTTGCCCAAAGATAAAGCCCTTGGTATAGCCCCTATTGGAAATATCCCTTAGCTTTTCTCTATTATAGGATGCTTTTTCAATTTTTTCCTTATAGGCCCTCACACTTGTGTAGACATATTCAGGCGACTTCATCCTGCCTTCAATTTTTAGGCAGTCTATGGATAAGTCCAAAAGTTCGCCAATATTATCAAGGACATTTAAGTCTTTCATATTTAAGAAATAATCATTTGCCAAGACCTTACCATCAGAAATTAGGTCGTATTTTAACCTACATGGTCCTGCACACCTGCCCCTGTTGGCTGACCTTTCTCCAAAATATGAGCTCATCAGACATTCGCCAGAGTAGGATACACAAAGGGACCCATGGACAAAAACTTCCTTTTCACAAGGAAGTTTGGCTATTTTTCTAATTTCTTCTATAGGAGTCTCACGGGCTATGACAATTCTTTTAAAGCCCATATCCATAAGGGCCTTGGCCCCGTGATAATCCCTAACTGCCATCTGGGTTGAGGCGTGTAGGTCAAGTCCTGGGACTTGGTCTTTGATAATTGAATAGAAGCCAATATCTTGGATTAAAAGCCCATCTACACCATATTCGTATAATTTTTGGGCATAGTAAAGGGCCTTATCCATCTCGGAATCCTTGATAAGGGTATTCATGGTCACAAAGACCTTCCTGTCAAATAAATGTATATAATCGATTATCTCTTCTATATTATCTAGGCTAAAATTTTTGGCATAGGCCCTTGCTCCAAAGTCATCAAGGGCCAGATAGAAACTATCTGCCCCTGCTGCAAGGCCTGCATAAAGCATATCTATATTACCAACTGGTGCTAAGATTTCTGCTTTTTTCATCAAAGTTTTCCCTTCAATAGTTCATTTTCCTTTGTCAAGTCCATGACTTGTTTCTGCAAGGTCTTCATCTTATCCCTAAGCTTTTTAGAATCTGTCTCTTCCTTGCTAAGCTCTAAGATTTCCTTATCCTTATCTTGCAAAAGTGCCTTAAGTTCTGTATTTTCTGCAGCTGCCTGGTCATACTTTTCTTTATAAGATCCATATTCATTCTTAAAGTTGTCATGGTCTTCTTTTAAGGCTGGGTATTCATTTATGGCTTCTTTGTTTTCTTCGTAGAATTTCTTGAAAGATTCCTTATCTTTCATATACTCATCCGCAATATTTAGGCAGGCTAGGACCAGCTGCCTATCAAAAGTGAGCCTATCAGACTTGACATCCTGAATTTTTTTGTCCACATAAGCTGCTATATTTTCAATATTTTCTTTTGATTCTTTAGTAACAAGCGGATATTTTACTCCATCTATTTTGACTTCAAGTCTTATTTCGCTCACACTTATCTCCTATGCTCTTAATACTATATCTTTGTCAGCAAGGTCTTTTAAGATATTTTCTTCTACATCTTTGATATCTTTTTCTTGTAGGGTTCTCTCATTTGACCTGTACCAAACTCTATAGGATACTGATTTTTTATCATCATCCACACCCTTGCCTGTGTAGATATCAAATAGTTCGATTTTTGCAATCAAGCCCTTGCCGTGATCCTTCATTGTGTCTTCAATTAGCTTGCTTTCAAGGTTTTTATCTGTTACAAATGAATAGTCTCTTTCTATGGCTGGGAATTTTGCAATTGGCTTGTATTTTTTATTTACAACTCTAGAGTCTTTTATAAGTTCTAGGTTTATCTCTAAAACAATAGCTCCCTTGCTTATATTATACTCATCTCTTACTTCATAAGAAATCTCACCCATGATTCCTATTTTTTTACCAGCAAATAATATATCTGCACATCTTCCTTGGTGGAAGGCGTAGGTATCTTCATTTGCTACATATTCAAAGCCTGTAAAACCTGTATTTCTCATGGCTTCTGTGAAGAAATCTTTCATATCATAGAAAGAATAATCGCCATATAGGCCCATAGTTAGGGTTAAGTTTTCTTTTGGAAGTTTATCGCTTGTTTTCTCAAAAGTCCTATCAAGTTCAAAAAATCTCATGTTTTTTTGGCCATACTTGATATTTTTAGCTATTACATCAAGCATATTGGCAATTTGAGTTGTCCTCATTACAGAGAAGTCTTCGCCAAGTGGATTTATTAGGCTAATATAGTCCCTAAGCTTTGAATCTTCGGCGATTCCTAGTCTATCGTATTCTCTTGGTGAGATGAAAGAATAGGTTGCTAGTTCTGAGAATTTTTGGCCGACAAGCTTGTGTTTTAAATCATCTCTTAGGAGTCTTATAGGAGATCTTTCTCCCTTTTTAAGGGATGAAACTAGTGGCTTAGATTCAATCTTACCCATGCCGTAAAGTCTTACAACTTCTTCGATTAGGTCTGCCTCTATTGTTATATCATTTCTAAAATATGGAGCCTTAGCTTCTAGAGTATCTTCGTCAATATCTTTAACTTCAAATTCCAATAGCTCTAGGTTTCTGATTGCTTCTTCCTTAGTAAAGTCAACCCCTGTTAGCATATTAAGTCTTGATATTCTAAGCTTAACGACAGGATTATTTGTTTCTTTCTCGCCCTCATCATAAGAAGACCCTACAATTTCGCCTATCTTTAAGTCTTCTATGAGTTTCATAACTCTTTTTGAAGCTATATCTGCCATTTCAATGGCAACTCCCTTTTCAAATCTAGAGCTTGCCTCACTTCTTAGGTTAAGTTTCTTAGAAGTATCCCTGATATTGTCAGCATCAAAGCTTGCAGCTTCTAGGAGGATATTTGTGGTTTCATCTGTTATTTCAGAATCAAAACCTCCCATTATACCAGCTATACCGATTGCTTCTTTGCCATCAGCTATAACTAGCATTGAAGGATCAAGTTTTCTTTCTGTATCATCAAGAGTCTTGATTATTTCTCCTTCTTTTGCATCTCTTACTATAATTTTCTTATCAGCTAGCTTGTCTAGGTCATAGGCATGGAGTGGTTGACCTGTTTCTAGCATTACGAAGTTTGTTATGTCTACTATGTTATTTATAGGTCTGATTCCTGCAAGCATTAGACAATTTTGTAGCCATTGAGGAGATTTTCCTATCTTTACATTTTTTACAACCCTAGCTGTATATCTTAGGCAAGAATCACTTTCTATACTAATTCCATTTGCATAAGCTTTTATGTCCTCGCCATTATCTTTATAATCTAGGCTAGGATAGGTGATTTTTTCACCAAAACTTGCTGCTGTCTCTCTTGCCATACCCATTATTGATAGGCAGTCAGACCTATTTGGTGTGATTTCATATTCTATTACTGGAGTATTAGAATATAAAGCTTCTGCAGCTGCTGTACCTGGTTTATAATCGCCAGCTAATACAATTACTCCTTCTCTTAATTCTTTAGGAATTACAGAATCATCATAGCCAAGCTCTGAATAGGCTGTAAGCATACCTTGGGATACGATACCGAAAAAGTCGTGATCTTCGATAAGAGTTCCATTATCCATCTCTGTGCCAGATGTAATTACTGGAAGATAGTCACCTACTTTTGTGTTTTTTGCATTGGTTATAATGGTGATTGGAGAATCTTTGCCAACATCTATGGTCAAAACCCTGAGTCTATCAGCATCTGGGTGGTCTTTTTGTTCTAGAACATGGCCTACCACAATGCCTTCAAGGTCAGATGTGTGGATGGTGACTTCTTCTACGTGAGATCCAGTTTCAGAAAGCCTGTCTGTAATTATTTTTAAATCTTTATCTATATCTATATATTCTTTTTGCCAAATTAAAGGTACTAACATTCTTCCTCCTAAAACTGTTCTATAAATCTCTTGTCGTTGTCATATAAAAGTCTGATGTCATCTAGGCCGTATTTAACCATGGCAATCCTGTCTACTCCTAGACCGAAGGCGAATCCTGTGTATTTTTCGCTATCAATGCCGCAAGCCTCTAGAACATTTGGGTGAACCATGCCACCGCCCAATAATTCCATTGACCAACCTGTATTACCACAAGCAGGACATCCCTTACCCATGCAAGCTGGACAAGTTACATCTACTTCTAGGGATGGCTCTGTGAATGGGAAGTGGTGAGGCCTATATCTTAGCTTCATTTCATCCCCAAACATTTCCTTGATAAAGGTCTCAAGAGTTGCCTTTAAATTTGCCATTGACACATTTTCATCCACAACTAGGCACTCTAATTGGTGGAACATTGGTGAATGGGTTGCATCAACTTCGTCATTTCTGAAAACCCTACCTGCTGATACCATCTTGATTGGCAATTTTCCTTCATTCATAACCCTAATTTGCATAGATGAAGTGTGAGGACGAAGTAAAACTTCATCATCAATATAGAAGGTATCAGATGTAGATCTTGCCGGGTGGTTCTTAGGGCTGTTTAAGTCATCAAAGACAAATTTGACTGTATCAACCTCAGGTCCCCCTACCACATCAAAGCCCATGTTTTGGAAGATCGTTTCAAGTTCTTCCATAGTTTGATTTATGACTGCTAAATGTCCTGACTCATACTTATCAAAATGAGCTGTTACATCTATTTTTTCTTCTTTAATTTTTTCTTTTAATAGTTCATTTTTAATCTTTTCATTAGCCTCTGCCAAAAGATTTTCTATTTCCTTGCTGGCTTGGTTGATTAATTTACCAGCTTGAGGTTTTTCCTCATTTGGTAATTTCGATATAGATTTTTTAAGATCTGTTATTGTTCCTTTTTTGCCAAGGTATTTTACTCTTAGACTTTCAAGAGTTTCTAAGTCTATTGCCTTTTCCACTTCGACTTTGGCATTTTCTAGAACTTGTTTTAAATTTGCTTCCATTTTTCCTCCAAATAAAAAAATCCGCCCTACAAAGGACAGATATATACTGCGGTACCACCTTAATTGATTTTTATAAAAAAAATCCACTCTTAACTTTAACGATAAGTCTACGTCTCAACTACTATTATTTCATCTTGATGTTCATCGGTGAATACCCTAATCGTGACTTAAAAGGCTCTCAACATCCCTTTTTTGCTGTATAAGAATAATTAAAGTCTTTCCGAATCATTACATTAGTCTATTCATTATTATACTAGCAGCAATAGCTGCATTCAAAGATTCTATATCTCCTTCCATTGGGATTTTTACAAAAGTGTCTGTTAGACTTCTTACTTCCTTCCCTAAGCCATTTGCTTCATTGCCTATGGCAAGGATTATATTAGAATCACTTTTATATTCTCTTATATCTAGGCCTGACATATCTGCTGCCAAGAATTTATAGGAATCCTTAAAGCTTGCTATTTCATCATAAGTAAGTTTCACTATATTTAGCCTAAAGACTGATCCCATGGATGCCCTGAGGGCTTTTTCATTGTAAATATCAACACAATCAGGACTTAAGATTATATCGTTAAATCCAAAGGCTTCTGCACTTCTTATCATGGTGCCGATATTACCTGGATCGTTGATAGAGTCTAATAGTAGAACCTTTTTACTTGATATCTTTTTTGGCACAGGCTTTCTTATGACTGCCCCTATGCCATCAGAAGATTTAAGCATGGTTAATTTATTAAAAAGTGCCTTATCAAAAACAAGACTTTTTAGATTTGTCTCATAAGATACATCACTTCTTAAAAAAATAAAATCTATATTAGCAGATGAGCTTATTGCCTCATCTACTAATTTCCTAGATTCTATTATAAATAAATTTTCTTTTTCTCGATATTTTTTATTCTTAAGCTTGTTTATAAGCTTGTAGTTTTGATTTGATACCGACTTTATTATCATTAAGCTTCTTTGTTAGCTAACTCTACTAATTTTGTAAATTCTTCTGGAGCATTTACTGCCATTTCAGCAAGCATCTTTCTGTTGATGTTGATGTTTGCTTTTTTAAGATTGCCCATAAGTTTTGAATAGCTTGTGCCATTGATTCTTGCTGCTGCGTTGATTCTTGCGATCCATAGTTTTCTGAAATCTCTTTTTCTGCGTTTTCTACCAATGTATGCATATGATAGAGATTTCATTACAGCTTGGTTAGCTGTCTTAAATAGAAGGCTTTTGGAACCGTAATAACCCTTTGCTTGTTTTAATACTTTTTTATGTCTTTTCTTTGCATTTACTGCTCTTTTAACTCTTGCCATCTATATCCTCCTATGCACCGATTAATCTTTTTACATTCTTAGCTTCTGAAGCTGAAACTAGTGTACCTTTTCTTAGTCTTCTTTTTCTATTTGGTGATTTCTTAGCTGTTAAGTGGCCTTTGTAAGCCTTTCTTCTCATAACTTTACCAGAGCCTGTTACTTTAAATCTTTTAGCAGCTGCTCTTTTTGTTTTCATTTTATTTGCCATTATTTTCTCCTTTTTCATCATTTGGTTCTAGAAACATAACAAGTGATCTGCCTTCCATTTTAGGCTTTTTGTCAATCTTGCCGCAACCATCTAGCATACCATTGAACTTCTCCATTAAGTCATAGCCAGGTTCTTTCCTGCCTAATTCCCTACCACGGAATCTAATAGAAACTTTTACTTTATCCCCGTTGTTTAAGAATTTTTTTGTCTGATTTGCCTTAGTTTGCAAGTCATTATCCTCGATATTTAAAGAGAATCTTGTCTCTTTAAGCTGAGCATTTTTTTGTTTTTTTCTATTCTCTTTATCTTTTTTCTCTTGATCATATTTAAACTTACCATAGTCCATTATCCTTGTTACAGGTGGTTTTGCATTTGGACTCATTAGTACTAGGTCAAGTCTCTTTTCATCTGCCATATCCTGAGCATCTCTAAGAGAAACTATTCCTATTTGGTTTCCTTGATCATCGATTAGTCTTACTTGACTAGCTCTAATTTCATCATTGATTCTTAAATCTTTTATAGTTATACCTCCAATGTATTGTATAAAAAAAGCGGGCACAAAGTACCCGCATAAATTCTAATAATAAATCTATTAACCTACAAACAAAGTCGGTAGGTGAGTTTGGGTACTTCTTTCTTGTTTACGTATGTGATAATACTACTTATTTCTTATCTTGTCAAATTTATTTGATTCTTATATAAAATAAACCAAAGGCCTTTTCTCCTGAGTAGACTCTTAATACTGAACCGAAAGTATTATGATGGTAAGCCTTAGCCTTTTTAATTAAATCACTTGCCTTATCTTCAATCTTTTCAAAAAGACTCTTATCTCCACCAAAGCCTAGGCCCAGATAATATTCTTTGGCTCCTTCTAGGTCCGCTCTTACTTTTTTGATGGCTTGATCAATTGCCTTATCTTCCTTTACCTTTAGTTTAACTAGGTCTACCTTTCCCTCACTTGCTACCTTTAACATGGGTTTGATATTTAAAAATTTAACTGCCTTACCAAGTGGGGCTGATATTCTTCCGCCCTTTACTAAATTTTCTAGGCTATCAACCCATACATAGGCTGCCTTTTCATCTCTTACATGATCTAGCCTTATACAAATTTCCTTAAAGGATAGACTTTCATTTATTAGATCATCTGCATAATTTACAAGAAGAGATTCCATTAGGGAAGCATTTCTTGAATCCATCAGATACATATCTTCATCAAGTTCATTTTTAAAAACATTGTAAGTTGCTGATAAGCCTGATGAAAGTGATATTATTATTATCTTTTCATAGCCCTTAGACCTTATCTCTTCTATAATCTCTGCACAATCTCCTGGTGATGGGGCACTTGATTTAGCAAGCTTATCAGGATTATTCTTGTTGTGTTCAACTACTTCATCGCTTGTTATTTCTATCTCATCTTTTAGATATGAACCATCTATATTTACATAAAGAGGCAAAACAAAAATATGGTCTTTATTTTTATACTCATCTATTAAGTCAGAGGTTGAATCTGTTAGTATTGCAATTTTTTCCACTTTTGCCCCCCCTATTTAGTCATTTATATTTTTCATCTCAGCTTTGATTAGGCCAAGTGACTTATAGATGTTTTCCATATCTTCTTTGCTTAACTTTTCTTCAAGCCTGTCCATTACTTCACTTATACTTGAGAAGGCTATTTTCTTGTATGTTTTAAACCTATCAGTTAGCCTTAGGATAAATTCTCTTCCATCTTCTTTTGATTGAACCTTTTCTACATATCCCTTTGATACCAGAGTATTTATTTTATAAGAGATATTTGGTTGGGAAATTCCTAAAATTTTTACCAGCTCATTTACAGTTGGTTTTTCGAGTGAATCGATAATATTGACTACCATCGACTCTGTATAGCTAAGTGTGGCTTCTCTTTTTTCAAAACCCGAATAGATTTTGGTATAGAAATTAATGTTTGCCATTGTGATTATGTCTTCTAGAATGGTTTTTTTCATATGGAGCCTCTTTTGTATTTTTAATAATTTAGAATATATCTTTAATAACTATTATCTTATAAAATTCGACAAAAGGCAAATATTCTATCCATTATCTCAAGCTATTTTTGCTAATCTATAGGTATTTCAAGTTTTATCTAGTTTTAACAACTAGATGAAATAAAATAATTCGCCCTAACTTAGGTAAATCATAAGCAAGTTTTAAACATGCATATATGAAATCTCTAATTGTAGGACGATTTTTTATTCTTTTCTAATCAAGGATGAAAAAACCAAAACCAAATAAGCCTGGTCCTGTATTTGCACCAAGAGTAGGAGAGATTTGTTCTTCTATATATAAGCTTGCCCTTCCTATATAATCTTTAAGCAAGTCTCTAAGCTTTACTAGACCTTCTTCATAACCTCCATGACAAATAAACATGTAATAATCTTTGGCATTTGCAAGGTACTGGTCTGCAATTTTTTCTAATTGTCTGAAGACCTTTTTTTCTCCTCTGACAATTTTTACTATTTCAAATCCGCCTTCTGGTTGGCTTGTTTTTACTATTGGCTTTACTGATAAGGCATCGCCAATTTTTGCAAATGATTTTGGAACTCTGCCGCCTTCTACTATATATTTAAAGGAATCTATAGTGAAAAATACCTTAGAATCATAAATTTTTTCTGATAGTATATCTCTTATTTCCGCAAATGTTTTGCCATCTTCTATTAATTTTTTGGCATAAACAGCAAACAGCCCTTCTGCTAAAGTTAGGTTGCCAGTGTTTAGAGCAAAGACATCAAGACCTTCTATTTCCGCAAGATTTAGAGCATTAAAGGTACCTGAATACTTACTTCCTATGCTTATAGCTATAAGTTTATCATAACCATCATCTCTTATTTTCTCCAAAAGCGCCTGAATATCTCCAGGTGATGGCATGGATGTTTTAGGTAAGCTTTCCTTTGATCTTACCCAATCATAAAATTCATCCGGACTTATATCTAGCCTGTCCCTCAAAAACTTACCATCTAAATTTACATATAAGGGCAAAAGATAAAACCCTTCTTTTTCTATTAATTCTAAAGGCAAATCTCCTGCTGAGTCTACCAATATTGCAATTTTTTCCATTATTTCTCCTCGCTCTCATCTATGCTTATTTTTGTATAAAGTTTTGTAAATAAAGAGCTTGCAAGGTAATACCAAACCTTGTCACGGTGTTCTTTGAAATTTACCTTTATATTTAAGTTATTATTTGTATTTAGAAAATCTTTTTTAGCACAGGTAAATATGCCTACAAAGTCTTGATAGGACTCTTTAAAGGCGAAATTATCAATTTCTATCTCAATTCCCTTTACTATATCCTCAATACTGATTACCTGCTTAAAAATTGTTATAACTATGAGCTGTGCAATAGTCGATCTCATGTATTTTTTATTTTCAGGTTTTTCTATATAGTCTAATTTAACATAATTATTTATCATAGATGATGTAATTATATTTCTATCTATTACGTATAAGGGGCTTAGAACTTCTTTCAGATAATCAAGAAGCTCTCCTTTGTATATGCCGTAGCTTGGAATTTCATCCCAATTAGGAAGCTCTATACTTGCTAATCTTCTTATTTTTTCCATCTCACTGTTCCTTATTATACTTCACCAAGCTTTTAGAACTAAATCAGTCAACTTCTATTTCGATTTCTTCGTTTAGCTTGCTTATCTTCCTTATATCTAAATCATTATTATTATATTTTTCTTTAAACTCTTTGCTTATAGCTTCTCTCCCACCAATCTTAGTAGGAAAAAATATCTGGCTTTCAGAAACTTTCACTAAGGTGTCCAAATAAGCAAAAGATTTTTCATCCAAAGGATATATCGGCAAGAAAATTATATCAATTTTTTCTTCTTCTAAAATATCTAATAAGTCAAGATAAGAGGATTCATCTATCTCAGCTAAATTAATATTTCCCCCATAAAAGATAACCAAAGAGTCTATTCTTATTAAATAAGCAAGGCTAGACTTATCTATACTAAAGCATCTGATCCTAATGTTTTTATCTGCCAGCTTGAAATTTAAAAAATCATGATCTTTTACCAGTTTGACATCTTCCTTATTATATAAATCTTTAAGGTCTTTCATGCCAAGCTCATCCTTATTTAAATAGATTATATTATCCTGATATTTAAGGTCCCTTACAGATTCGCTAAGGACATAGTTTATAGATTTAAGCTTGGCTAGGTTGAAAATCTCTGTTGTATAAGAATTTTCATCATTCTTCGTCACAAAAAACAAGCTATGTTTTGTTTCTGGTATATCTAAGATACCCCTTGCATAATCAAATACAAGGAATAAATCTCCATATTCCAAGCTATAGCAGGAATCATATATATAATTTGCATAAACTTTTTCGCTCATCTTAACTCCTTCATATAGAAATTTATACCCATTTTTTATATATTTAAAGTATAATTCTTCTGAGGTGATTATTATCAAAAAAGAAATTAAAACAAATGCAATGAGATTTTTAGATAAGAAAAAAATACCATATGAACATATAGACTATGAATTAGACCACGAATTTGTTTCTGCAACTGATTTAGCAGCAGAAAATGGAACTGACATAGCAACAGTCTTTAAGACCCTAGCTTGCGAGTCTAAAAATGGTGATATATACATCCTTGTCATAAATGGGGCAGATGAAATAGACTTTAAGAAGGCTGCTAAAGAAATTGGGGTCAAGTCCCTTTCCATGCTTCATCTTAAGGATTTAAAAAATACCGTGGGCTATGAAAGAGGAGCCACTACTCCCCTTGCTCTTAAGAAAAATTTTCCAGTTTTTATTGACAAGAAGGCCAAAGATCTTGAATTTATAAAAGTATCTGCAGGCAAGGTTGGTCACAGCCTTAAGCTAAAGCCAGATGATTTAATAAAGGCAAGCTCTGGCAAGTATGCCGATTTAATCCAATGTTCTTAGAAAAATTTACAGGAGAAAGGATTGAAAGATTTGAATTTGGCTCTGATTATTCCCTTAATCCCATAGAGATAAGCGTAAATAAAAGCCAAAAGTCATCTGCCTTTAGGATTTCTTTTTCAAATGATGAAAATAATGAAAAATTAAGGCTCCTTGCCATTCTTTCTCCAATTTTCATCGCTTCTTTTGATAATGGGGCTTATGAACTTGAGTATCTAAAGGATTCTATAGCAAATTCTTCCTATGAATTTGGACTTTATCCACATTTTTTTAAAAATTTCCAAAAGTCCCAATATTTTAAAGATGATAGGTCGGAAGATGATATTTACTTATCTGAGAGTGGCCTTATTTATTTTTCCTTTAATGACCTTGATGAAAAATATCTACCAAGCCTTGCCTGCCTTATTAATGAACTTATTATAAATGATGATAATAGGAAGGAGCTTTTGGCTTATTTTAAAGAAATAAGGGATGATATCGTCATAAATGGCAGAAGGTCAATCCTTGCTAATGGTATCCAGGCCTTTTACCTAAGCAAATATGTGGTGGTTTGGATGCTTGATCTCATCTCATTTATTAAAGAAAAAAATCCAGGAGCCTTTAAATATCTCTTGCCTATTTATAAGCTAGCAAGTAATTTAAAGACTCCAAGAAATCTTAAATAGAATCTATCAAATCTTCATAAGACTTAAAAGATAAATATTTTGGTGCTACATCTAAGACAGTGATAGCACCTTTTTTGCCTTCTTTTTTTAGAGCATAAGCCGCCCTAGCGTAGGCTATATCACAAGCTGCTGTAAAGTCTGGGTTGTTTTTTAAATCTAGGCTAAATTCTATTACAGACCTAGTAGATCCTGAAGCCATTCCATTTCTAAATACATAACCACCATGGACCATTTCTTTGTGGTCTTTATTTAATTCTTCTTGGCTTATAAAGTGAACTATAGTTTCATATCCTACAAAATAATCTGGCATGGTCTTTATGGCCTCTTCGATTTTGCCCTTATCAGCATTTTCTTCAGCAACTACAAAAACCTCTCTAAGATGGGCCTTATGAGGGTCAAATTCGATTTCCTCCCCCGCCCTAACTCTTTCTAGGACTTCATCCCTTGGTATGGTGTATTGGGTGGAATCTATCACCCCATCAATTGCCCTGCAAGCAGCTGAATGGCCCTGGCTTACGCCCTTACCCCAAAATGTATAAGTTGCACCTTGTGGGAGGATCGCCTGGCCTATTAGCCTTTGGAGGGAAAATAGTCCTGGGTCCCAACCTGTAGAAATTAAGGCAAGCTTATTAGCTTTCTTGCCTATTTCATCCATCATATGATAATATTCTTTAATCTTTGCGTGATTATCAAAAGAATCTAGGGTATTGAAATTTTCTAAAAGCTTCGGACCTTGGGCCATAATGTCCTTATCTGATGACCCGCAAAGGATTAAAAGATCAACATCTTCCTTATAAGCTAAAATATTATCTAAAGACTCATAAGATTCGTGGTCTAATTTTCTCCTCGAAAATATCTTCACAAGATCCATGTCAAGGCTTTCTTTTATTGCTTTTTCTACTGATTTTCCTAAATTCCCGTAACCAACTATTCCTATCTTAATCATCAATACCTCTTATTACATCTTTAAAATCATATCTTCCCGGATTCTTTCCAGCTATGAAGCTTGCGGCCTTAAGAGCCCCTATGGCAAAGATTTTTTTAGACCCTGCCTGGTGTTTTACTTCTAAGACCTCATCGACTCCAGCAAATATTAGCCTATGCTCACCTACAATTGTTCCAGCCCTTACTGATAAAATACCAACATCTGTAGGCTTTCTTTCATCATCATGGGTCATAGCTCTCATGACCTTGTTAAGCTTATTATCTTTTGCAGAATTTACAGCATCGAAGATCATATTGGCTGTGCCTGATGGGTTGTCTTTTTTCTTGTTGTGGTGACTTTCTACTATTTCTATGTCAAAGTCACTTAGGCCCTTGGCTAAAAGCCTTGCAGCTTCTAGCATAATATTTATGCCAAGGGAATAATTCCCCTCTTGCATAAAGGCTATTTTAGCTGAAAGACCATTAATTTTTGCCAAGTCTTCGTCTGTATAGCCTGTTGTAGCAAAGATTACAGGAATTTCCCTAGAACTTGCATAAGAAATAATATCATCTAGGAGAGCCCTATTTGAAAAATCTATTATGACATCCGCCTTTGCTTCTACTTTTGAAAAATCATCATAGATTGGAAAGTCGCTGCCCCCATCACAATCCTTATCTATTCCGGCAATAATCTTATAATTATCATTTTCCCTTACCACTTCTGCTAAGGTCCTTCCCATGGCTCCCTTGGCACCTACTAATAAAATATTTAACATAGGCCAAACTCCTTTAATTTTTCTTTTAAAATCACTTCTGTGTTGGTATTTGCAGGTGTTAAAGGTAGTCTAAGAGTATTTTGGCAAAGGCCCATCATTGCTGCTGCAGCCTTAACTGGAACTGGATTTACTTCTATAAATAAATCTTTTATTAGATCTATGTATTTTAGATGAAGCTTAGTTGCATGGTCAGTTTGTCCAGCCTTAAAAAGTTCGTAAATTTCGTGGTTTTCTTTTGGTAAAATATTTGCAAGTACCGATATTGATCCATCTATACCTAGGGCAAGCATTGGCAAGGTCAAGTCATCATTTCCTGAATAGACCGCAAAGTCTTTTGGCTTATGGGCTAAAAGCTTCGCTGTATAAGCTAAATCTCCTGTAGCATCCTTTATTCCAACTATATTTTCAATTTGCGCAAGCCTTAATGTAGTATCAAGGTCGATATTTACATTTGTCCTTGACGGAACATTATAAAGAATAATTGGCTTAGACGAATTCTTTGCTATATAGGCAAAGTGCTCGTAAAGGCCTTCTTTTGTGGCCTTATTATAGTAAGGAGTCACTACTAGCAAGCCATCCACTCCTTCTATTTTGCCGACCTTTTTGCTAAAGGCTGCCGTAGAGTAGGTGTCATTTGAACCTGTGCCCGCAATTATCGGCATCCTTCCATCAATTTTTTCTACCGTATATTTAATTAGTCTTATCTTCTCATCTTCTGTCATAGTTGTGGCTTCACCAGTGGTTCCGCACACAACTAGGGCATCGGTAGAATTTTCTAGATGAAAGTCTAAGATTTTGTCATAGGCCTTATAATCCACATCAAAATTTTCATCAAATGGCGTTATTACCGCTACTGCAGAGCCTGTAAATATCATCACATATCCTCCACTAAAAGTTCAGCTATCTCTATTGCATTTAGAGCAGCTCCCTTTCTAATATTATCGGCAACTGTCCATAGGTTTAGAGATCTTTCACAAGAATAATCTTCTCTAATCCTACCCACAAAAACTTCGTCCTTGCCTGAAACAAAGGCTGGCATTGGGTAGATTTCTTCTTTGATATCATCTTCTAAAATTACTCCTGGTGTAGCTTTGATTGTCTGTCTAATCTCATCAAGAGTGAAGTCTTTTTTAAGTTTAAGGTTAATTGATACACCGTGAGAATTGCTTACAGGTACCCTTATGGCTGTAGCTGTGATTTTTAAATCCTGATCATCTAGGATTTTCCTAGTTTCATCGATCATTTTCATCTCTTCTTTAGTGTAGCCATTATCTAAAAATACGTCGATTTGAGGAAGAACATTGTCATAAATCTTGTATTTCCAGTGGTCATTTTTCTTTTCATAGAGGTCTTCAAGGGCCCTTTCGCCACCACCGGATACGGCTTGGTAGGTGTTATAGATTATTCTTTCAATTCCAAAATCTTTGTGAATTTTTGAAATAGCAAGGACTGATTGGATTGTAGAACAATTTGGGTTTGCTATTAGCATATCATCTTCCTTGATATCATCAGGATTTACCTCAGGAATTACCAATGGTACATTTTTGTCCATCCTGAAAAATGAAGAGTTATCTACGACTTTTATATTGTTTTTGATTGCAAGTGGTATGTATTTTTCAGAAACTGATCCACCTGCTGCAAATAGGGCTATATCGATTCCCCTACCATCAAAGGAGTCTTCTTTGAGCTCTTCAATTATTACTTCCCTACCTGCGTATTCAATTTTTGTTCCTGCTGATTTTTTGGAAGCGAAGGCAAAGAGTTTTTCTACAGGGAAATTCCTTTCTTCAAGGATTTCCCTTATCTTTCTACCAACTAAGCCACTTGCACCAACTACCGCTACATTTACTTTTCTCATTATTTTCTCCTTAATCTTCAATATATTCTAAATCATTTACAATTAAATCTTCTAAAGCTTCTCTTTTTACAGCAAGACTTGCCTTGCCATCTTCCACAAATACCACAGCAGGCTTTAGCTGCTTGTTGTAGGATGAAGACATCGCAAGCGAGTAGGCTCCGGTATTTTCTATAGCAAGGATATCGCCCTTTTGTGGGTTATTTAGCCTTGCTTCATCTATCAAGATATCACCTGACTCACAAAGCTTACCTGCCACCCTATAAGTCTCATAAGCTTCCCCCTTAGCCCTATTTGCAAGAAGAGCGTCGTATTTGGCCCCATAAAGACTAGGCCTGATATTATCACTCATGCCCCCATCTACAAAAACTAGAGGCAAGCCTTCTAGTGTATGTTTGATAGAACCTACCCTATAGAGGGTTGTACCTGCTTGATTTACCATAGACCTACCTGGCTCTATGCCTACAGTCTCTATTGATAAGTCATAATCTTTTATAGATTTTTCTATGTAGCCTATAAATTCTTTGAGGAAGGCTCCCAAATCATAAGAAGGATCCGATGTATTTTGCCTAACTCCAAAGCCTCCACCGAAATTTATTGCCTTAAATTTATAGGCTAGAGCCTCTTCCATTTCCTTAGTAAATCTAAGTAAGATATCAGCTTCTTCCTTGAAAAAGCCAAGCTCATTGACCTGGCTACCTATATGAGCGTGAAAACCAAGAAGCTTGATGACCTTTGAATTTGTCATCTCTTTTATTATATCCTTTAATTTTTCATCTCTTATGTTTATTCCAAATTTTGAATCGGCATTTGATGTTTGGATATATTTATGAGTTGATGTCTTCACATCAGGATTAATCCTAAGTAGGCAGTCGATTTTTTTATCAGAATTTAAAAGCAAATCTTCTATTAGTTTAAATTCGTCGTAATTATCTATTATTATCAGGCCGATATTATTATCTATAGCATAGGCAAGTTCTTCTTTTGTTTTGTTATTACCATGAAAATGAATTTTTTCAGGCTTAAAACCTGCTTTCAAAGCTAGAAATATTTCCCCCATTGAAACAGCATCTACAAAAGTTCCTTTTTTTGCTAGTAGGCCAAGGATATAGAGATTGGAAAGTGCCTTTGATGCATAAATCACCTCGGTTCTTAGGGTATCTGACTTAAAATTTTCTATAAAACAAGAAGCCGTATCCTTTATTAATTTTTGATCATATACATAGAGGGGTGTTCCATATTCCTCTACTAATTTTAAAGTCGAAACCCCACCAATATGGAGAATATTGTCTATATATTCATAGTTTTTATCTAACATTTTTCCTCCTAAATCATGACTTAATACTTGGCCCAAAAAGAAAAAGACCACAAGCAAAAGGCTCATGATCTTCCTTTCGCCTGACTTAGCAAGTACTCCAAAAAGATTTGGCACATCTTTTTGACAGTCATATACCTATTTGACATATGACCAATACCATGTATTTCGGCGGTTACACCTTTCGGTTCTCCTAATCTTTGCAACCGCGACCCCTTAACTAAATCTGTATTTATTAAATAGTCTATCAGTTATTATGTATTTTGTCAAGTTTTAAATTATTTTTATGCAAGTTATTTCATTTTAATGCAAATAGTGGTATACTTTAATACAATAGGAGAATATGATATGAAAAAAACAGCTAAATTTGGGGGAAGCTCAGTAGCTAACGCCAATCAAATAAAAAAATTAACAAATATTGTAAAAAATGATAAGGACATAAGGGCCATCATTGTCTCTGCACCAGGCAAGAGATTTAAGGCAGATATAAAGGTCACAGATCTTTTGATAAATCTTTATAAGGACTATAAGCAAGATAGCCCTAGCTACATCAATAGTTTAGATCAAATTATTTTAAGATATAAGGATATAGCAAAAGAGCTTGACCTTGACTTAAGAATCATAGATTCTTTTAAAGATACTCTTATCGGCTTTTTAAAAAATATAGATGATGATTTTTATCTAGAAAATGCTATCAAGTCGGCTGGAGAAGATTTTAACGCAAGGCTTATAGCAGTCTACCTTGAAAAAGTAGGTCTTGAAGCAAAATACATATCCCCAAAAGACCTTGGAATAAGACTTGAATACTCTTTAAATGATGCCAAAATCTTAGATATTTCCTATGATTTGATTAAAAAATATGAAAATTGTAAGGAAATTTTGGTCATTCCTGGATTTTTCGGCTACAATGATGAAGGCTATAGGCTCACATTTTCAAGGGGAGGGTCAGATATAACAGGATCTATGGTTGCTAGGGGACTTTCTTGCGATATTTATGAAAATTATACAGATATGACCTATATATATTCAGCAAATCCAAATATGTTTTATAATCCTGCCCCTATCAAAAACATTTCATATGCAGAGATGAGGGAATTATCCTACAACGGTTTTGAGATTTTCCAAGAGGATGCTGTCCAGCCCCTTCTTGATACAAATATTGAAATACACGTAAAGAGCACTAATAATCCTGATGAAGGTGGTACTATCATTTCCAAAGATAGGACAGATATAAGTGAAAATCCAATCATAGGAATATCAGATGTTGGAGCTTTTACTTCCTTTACCTTGACTGAATATATGATGAATAGAAAAATCGGTTATATCAAAAATGTCCTCGATATTTTCCAATATATGCATATTGCCGTTGAGCACATCCCGACATCTATCGACTCTGTTTCTATCCTGGTAAGAAGCTCATATATAAAAGATAAATCTAGAAAGCTTTCTATTATAAACGCCATCAATTCATCTTTTGACCTTGATGAATTAGACCTTAATGACAGGTTAAAGGCCATTGCTATAGTAGGAGAAGGTCTTAAGGATAAGATGAGTAAGGCCCTTTACATTTTTTCTAAAGTTCTTGATGATATAAATGTAAATATAGAATATATTATCCAGGGGGCTAGCAATAATTCCCTTTTTATCTTTATAGACAAGGATGATGAGAACAAGGCTCTTAAGGCCCTTTATAAGTCAATTTATGAAGAAGAAAGCTTATAATTTTCAAAAAAATTGCCCTGCATTGAATAACCAATGCTAGGGCATTTTTAAATCTTAGATTCTCTTGTTGGTATTTCTCCAGATTCCTAATTCTTCTGCTTGTTTTATTAATTCATCTCTATTATCTGGGTGAGCTAGGCTTACTAAAGCTTCGGCTGCTTGCCAGGTTGTTAGACCCTTAAAGTTTACTATACCTTGTTCTGTAGCTATATAGTGGGTATTAGATCTTACTGCTGTTGCTTGGGTTCCTGGTGCAAAGGTTGGAACGATATTTGAAATTCTCTTACCATCTTTATTTACTCTTGAAGAGATTAGTGAGATGATTGATCTACCACCTTTTGATCTATAAGCACCAAGTACGAAGTCTAGGGCTCCACCTGCTCCTGAGATATGTTTTGTTCCTACAGACTCAGCTGAGATTTGTCCCCAAAGGTCTACTTGAAGAACAGTGTTAATTGATACGAAGTTATCAAGTGATGCTACTACTCCTACGTCATTTACATAATCAACTGGTGCTGCCATTAATTCTTCATTGTCATCTATATAATCATATAGTTCTTGGCTACCTGCTGCGAAAGCGTAGGTTTGACGGCCTATGTCTATGTTTTTCTTAAGACCTGTTATTCTACCTGCTAGAGCCATTTCTCTAAAGGCATCTACATACATTTCTGAGTGAACACCTAAGTCTTTTAGGTCAGATTTTGCTATTTGAGATCCTATCGCATTTGGAAGGCCACCTATACCTAATTGGATTGTATCACCATCACGTAAAATATCTACTACATATTTTGCAGCCTTTAATTCTTCTTCACCAAATTTTGCACTTGGAAGGGTTAGCATTGGATAATTGCTTGATTCGTATACGTAATCTACATCTTTGATGTTTATAAAGTTTTCAAAACCACCAAGGGCTCTTGGTACGTTTTCATTGATTTCTAGGATAATCTTATCAGAATTTTGGAATGATGCTATTGTGTGTGATGCAGAAACACCAAAGTTGAAGTTGCCGTGCTTATCCATTGGTGATACTTGGATTACACTTATAGCTGCTTTATCAGCATTTTCTGCTAAATATCTTGGAAGCTCACTATATTTAATTGGCATAAAGTAAGCGCCGTATTTGTTGTTATTTATTAGTTTTCTTTCTGTTCCTGATGCATGCCAAGAATGATATGTGATGTGTTCGCCTGTTGGATCAGCTGCTCCTACATAAGGCATATAAGGAACAACACCGCCTCTTACCTTAACATCTTTAACTTCATCAACTCTTGCTGCTAGAGCCTTGTCAAAATCAACTGGTGTAAGGGCAGCCCAACCCATTTCAATCCAATCACCATCTTTTACCATTGCCGCTGCTTCTTTGGCTGTGATTAGTTTTTCTTCGTATAGTTTTTTATAGTCCATTAATAAAACTCCTTTGTAATATCGTTTTCTTAGTTATAGTATACCCATAATTGAAAAAAATTATCAATCTTTTCTATTAAATTCTTTATTGATAGCAAAAAAAGTATGCAGACAAGAATATCCGCATACTTTATAAACTATCTTATCTTTCTACTATTACTGCAGTACCCATACCGCCACCTATACAAAGTGTTGCGATACCTTTTTTAGAGTCTCTCTTTTGCATTTCATATAGTAAAGTTGTAAGGATTCTTGCTCCGCTTGCTCCAACTGGGTGACCGATTGCAATTGCTCCACCGTTAACGTTTACTATATCTGTGTTTAGACCTAGTTCTTTAATTACTGATAGAGCTTGAGCTGCGAATGCTTCGTTAGCCTCGATTAGGTCGATATCTTCAAGTGTTAGGTTAGCTTTTTCAAGAGCTTTTCTTACTGTTGGGATTGGGCCTGTACCCATGATTTTTGGATCAACACCTTCTGTAGCGTAAGAAACTATTGTAGCAAGTGGTTTAACGCCAAGTTCTTTAGCTTTTTCTTCACTCATTACTACTAGACAAGCAGCACCATCGTTGATGCCTGATGCGTTTGCAGCTGTAACTGTACCATCTTTAATGAAAGCTGGTCTTAGACCTGAAATACTTTCTTTTGTTACGCCTTCTTTGATGTATTCATCTGTATCTACTACTGTTACTTTGCCTTTTCTTCCCTTTACTTCTACTGGTACGATTTCATCTTTAAATCTACCTTCAGCTCTAGCTTTTGCAGCTTTTTGTTGGCTGTCTGCAGCAAGGGCATCTTGTTCTTCTCTTGTTAGGCCGAATTTTTCAGCTATATTTTCAGCTGTAACTCCCATGTGGTAGTCATTGAATGCATCCCAAAGTCCGTCTTTGATCATTTCATCGACAACTTTTTTATCACCCATTCTAGCTCCCCATCTTTCATCTGTTAATAGGTATGGAGCGTTAGACATTGATTCTGTACCACCTGCTAGTACTACATCGCAATCACCTGCAAGGATCATTTGAGCTGCTAATGATACTGATCTTAGACCTGAACCACAAACGATGTTAAGAGTCATTGCTGGTTTTTCTTTTGGAATACCTGCATCTAGCGCGATTTGACGAGCGATATTTTGGCCATTACCTGCTTGAAGTACGCAACCTAGGATTGATTCGTCTATATCTTCTGGTTTAATTCCTGCTCTTTCGATTGCTGCTTTAGCTGCTACTGCACCTAATTCTCTAGCTGTTACTGTTTTGAATGCTCCGCCGTATGCGCCTACTGGTGTTCTTGCTGCACTTGCTATTACTACTTTTTTAGTCATATTATCTCCTTAAATTCTTTCTCTATTCAATCTTATTTGCTATAATCGTAGAAGCCTTTGCCTGTTTTTCTACCAAGGTCTCCTGCTCTTACCATTTGTCTTAGAAGTGGGCATGGTCTATATTTGCTATCACCAAATTCATTGTAAAGAACTTCCATGATTGCAAGGCATGTATCTAGACCGATTAAATCTCCTAAAGCAAGAGGTCCCATTGGATGGTTAGCACCAAGTTGCATACCTTTATCGATATCTTCAACACTTGCAAGTCCATCAGCTAATACGCCAACAGCTTCGTTAATCATTGGGATTAGAAGTCTATTTACTACAAAACCTGGGCCTTCTTTAACTTCGATTGGTTGTTTGCCAAGTTTTTCAGCTAGTTCAAAGATTGCCTTGTTTGTTTCATCAGATGTATGAAGACCTCTGATAACTTCAACAAGTTTCATAACTGGAACTGGATTGAAGAAGTGCATACCAATTACATTTTCTGGTCTTTTTGTAACTGCAGCTATGTCTGTGATTGAAAGTGAAGATGTGTTTGAAGCAAGGATTGCACCTTCTTTTACTACTTCGTCTAATTCTTTAAAGATTTCTTTTTTAAGTTTAGGATTTTCTGTTGCAGCTTCGATTACTACATCACAATCAGCTAAATCTTTAACTTCTGTTGTATAAGAAATGTTTTTAAGTGCAGCTTCTTTAGCTTCTTCTGTCATTCTTTCTTTAGCAACTTGTTTAGCATAAGATTTTTCTATTCTAGCTTTTGCTTTTTCTAAGAATTCATCTTTAATATCTCTTACAACAACTTCATAACTTTTAGCAGCAGTTTCTACAATTCCGCCACCCATTATTCCTGAACCAATTACACCAATTTTCATTTAAAATCTCCTTATTTATTTTTAAATTCTGCCTTACCCTTGTTTAGGAAAGCTTCCATGCCTGCTTTTTGATCTTCACTTGAGAATGTTAGAGCAAATAGGTTTTCTTCAACCTTTATTGCACTATCAATATCAACTTGTCCACCAACATTTATTGCTTCTTTTGATGCTCTAACAGCTATTGGAGCATTGCCAGCAATCTTGTTTGCAAGTTCGTTTACTCTTTCTTCAAGCTTATCAGCTTCTACTACTTCTTGTACAAGTCCAATTTCATAAGCCTTGTCAGCTTTGATATTGTTTGCAGTATAGATTAAATATTTAGCGAAGCCAGGACCAACTAATCTTTGTAGTCTTTGTGTTCCAGCAAAACCTGGTGTTATGCCAAGACCAACTTCAGGTTGACCAAATAAAGCCTTTTCACTAGCTATTCTAAAGTCACAACTCATAGCAAGTTCGCATCCACCGCCTAGGGCAAATCCATTAATTTGTGCTATTACTGGAATTGGAAGTGACTCAATTTTTCTAAATACTGATAGTCCTTTTGCACCAAATTCTTTGCCTTCTATAGGTGTAAGAGTTGACATTTCTTTAATATCAGCTCCTGCAACAAAGCTTCTGCCTTCGCCTGTGATAATAAGGCATCTAAGGTCTTTATCTTTTTTGATTTCCTCTACTAAAATATCTAGTTCATCAAGTACTTCTGAATTAAGTGCGTTTAAAGCTTCTGGTCTATTGATACTTAATTTACCAACATAACCGTTAACTTCATACTTTAGAGTTTTGTATTCCATTAATCCCCCTTTTTATAAATCGTTTGCAACATCTAATCTAAGTTTATCTGGGCTATTACTTATATACCCAAAAGTATATCCTTATATATTTATTATAACAGTTGATATTTTTTTGTCAATCAAATATGTATATTTTTTAACAAAAATAGTTAAATATTTAATGATTATTTTCTATATTTTATCTCGATATATAAGATTGACTATATTTTGTCTATACCATGTAATAAAAAAGGCAGTTTTGCAAGTGAAAATAAATTTTAATTATCTAGACTTTTAAATTAGCCTTCTAGCAGGCTTATAGGATTCCTATAAGCCTACCATTAGCCTATGTCTTAATTATATTCTTTCATTTTGCAAGAGTGCCTTATATTTTATTATCAAGCTTTTCTAGCGTTTATCTTTTCGATAAGTGCAGGTACTACCTCAAATAAATCTCCTACGATACCATAATCTGCGACATCAAAGATTGGAGCATCTGGATCTTTATTTATAGCAATTATTGTATCTGACGCATTTATACCAGCCAAGTGTTGGATAGCTCCAGATATACCTACTGCTATATATACCTTAGGTGCTACTGTTTTACCTGATTGACCTACTTGGTGTGAATGAGAAATCCATCCTGAGTCTACTAATGGACGAGATGATCCTACTGTTGCACCTAGGGCTTCTGCTAGGTCTTCAATAAGCTTTAAGTTGCTTGGATCGCCTAGACCACGTCCACCTGATACGATAAATTCAGCTCCAACTAAATCTACATCATCTCCTTCATCTCTTGGGATAAAGTCAAGGATTTTTGTTCTGATTTCACCTGTAAATTCTATATTTTCTTCGATTTCTTCGATATTATCTTTTCTACCGAATGCTTCTTTAGGGAATACACCTGGACGTACTGTACCCATTTGTGGTCTTGAGTCTGGGCATAGGATTTGTGCCATTAAGTTACCACCAAATGCTGGTCTTGTCCATTGTACGTTTCCTGTTTCAGCATCAACATCAAGTTCTGTACAGTCTGCTGTAAGTCCTGTGTGAAGTCTTGCTGAAACTCTTGGGCCTAAATCTCTACCTTGGTTTGTTGCACCAATTAAGATTGTGTCTGGGTTGTATTTTTCAACAAGTTTTTCTATTGCATTTGCATAAACATCTGTGCTGTAATCTTTGTATACTTCACCTTCGCAAGTGATTATTCTATCAACACCATGATCTTTTACTTCTTCTTTAGCTTTTGCTACATCTTGACCGATTATAACAGCTACTAGGTCTCCACCAAGTGTGTCAGCCATTTTTCTTCCTGGATTTAATAATTCAAGACCTACATTTACAGCTGAACCATCTTCTTTAGTTTCGACTATTACCCAAAGGTTTTTATTTTCTGACATAGTTCCTCCTTAAATAAGCTTCTTATCAGCTAAAGCTGCTATTAGCTTATCACAAGCTTCTCCAGCTTCCATATCTACAAACATTTCACCAGTTTTTTCAACTGTTGGTGTGTAAGATTTGTTTACTCTTGTTGGTGAGCCTTTTAGACCTATAGCTGTTTCATCTATAGTATCTTTAAGTTCTTCAAGTGTAATTTGTTCGATAGTTGCTTTTTTAGCTTTTAATTTATTTTTGATTTTTGGATATCTTAAATCTTCATCACCGTATTTTGTAAATGTTACAAGACCTGGAAGTGTCATTTGGATATTTCTAGCTCCACCTTCAACTTCTTGAAGTACTTTTATTCCTTCATCATTTAATTCTACTGTATAAGCATAAGTTACTTGTGGAAGTCCTAAGTGTTCAGCTATTTCTGGACCTACTTGAGCTGTATCACCATCGATTGCTTGAAGTCCACAAAATACCATGTCTGGTTGTCCTTCAGTTTCGGCTACTTTTTTGATAGCTTCAGAAATTATATATGATGTAGCTAGAGTATCTGAACCACCAAATTTTCTATCTGTAACTAGGTAAGCATTGTCAGCACCTACTGCTAGACAATCTCTAAGCATTTGATCTGCTTGTGGAGGTCCCATTGATATAACTGTAATTTTAATTTCTGGATCTTTATCTTTTAGTCTTAAAGCTTGCTCAAGAGCAAAAGCATCATAAGTATTTAAAATGCTTGGAACGCCTTTTCTTATTAATGTATTAGTAACCGGATCAATTTTAATCTCATTTGTATCCGGAACTTGTTTAGCACATACGAATATGTTCATATTTATCTCCCTTCGATTTATCTTATCTTAAAAGTGAACCACCAACAACCATTAGCATAACCTCTGAAGTACCTTCATAGATTTCTGTAATTTTTGCATCTCTCATCATTCTTTCTACTTCGTATTCTTTAACATAACCATAGCCACCAAGTAATTGAACAGCTTTTGTTGTAACATCCATTGCTACTCTTGCAGCTTTTAGCTTAGCTTCAGCAGCTGCTACTGTATAGCTTTCGCCAGAATCTTTAAGTGTTGCTGCCTTATAAACTAGGTGACGAGCTGATTCTATATCGATAGCCATTTCAGCTAATTTAAATTGTGTATTTTGGAATTTAGCTATTGGTCTACCAAATTGTTCTCTTTCTTTAACATATTTGATAGCTTTGTTTAAAGCTCCTTCTGCTATACCTAGTGCTTGAGCAGCTATACCAATTCTACCACCATCAAGTGTTTGCATAGCATATTTAAAGCCCTTGCCTTCTTCGCCAAGTAGGTTTGCTGCAGGAATTCTACAATCTCTAAATACTAATTCCATTGTAGATGAAGCTTTGATACCCATCTTATCTTCTTTAGTACCGAAATCAAAACCAGGTGTTCCCTTTTCAACTATAAATGCTGAGATTCCTTTTGTTCCTTGTGATTTATCTGTCATAGCAAATACAACATATGTGTCAGCATAACCAGCGTTTGTTATAAAGATTTTTGATCCGTTAAGAACGTATTCATCACCATCTTTAACAGCTGTTGTTTTTTGACCTGAAGCATCTGTACCAGCGTCTGGTTCTGTAAGGGCAAAAGCACCTAATTTTTCGCCTGAAGCAAGTGGTGTAAGGTATTTTTCCTTTTGTTCTTCGTTACCAAATTTATTAATTGCATCAGCACAAAGTGATGTATGAGCTGAAACTATAACTCCTGTTGAAGCACATGCTTTTGATAATTCTTCAACACAAAGTACATATGTAAGTGTATCTAGTCCGATTCCACCGTATTCTTCATCAAAAGGAATACCAAAAAATCCTAATTCTTGCATTTTAGCAACATTTTCTTCAGGGAATCTGTGCTCTTCATCAATTTCGATTGCTATTGGAGCAACTTCTTTTTCTGCAAAATCTCTAAACATTTGTTGCATTTCTAATTGTTCTTCGTTTAACTTATACATATTAACTCCTTATTACTAATATTACCTATAAGATTGTATATTTCTTACAGGCTTATCCTACTGTTATTATCTTAACAATCAAATGGGACTTTGTCAAATAAAAATCAAAAATTTTACAAAATAAGCATAAAAGCATAGGTATTTTAACTAAATCTCGATGGAAAAAGTATAAATACCCTCGTAAAAAATATTTTTTAGCAAATCCTATTTAATTAAACTATACTTGCAATCAAGGCTTTTTCAAACGTTTTCTTGCTCTTGTCAAAATAATTATGTGTTTTATTTAACATTTTAATTTGATTTGATTACATATTTTTGTTATACTATTAAAGACAAACAATATAGTTTGTGTCAGTTTCATAAGGAGGATAAATATGACTGATTATAACAAAGTTGATGAAAATATCATTCAACAATTTAGAGACTATGTTTCTGGCAAAGTTTATGCGGGAAACGATATCAACGAAGACTTTTTCCACGATGAAATGCCTATCTACGGTTCTTACCAACCAGATGTATTAATCGAAGCTAAATCTACAGATGATGTATCTACCATTCTTACAATTTGTAACGAACATAAGATACCTGTACTAGCTCGTGGTGCTGGTTCTGGTCTAGTAGGATCTGGTGTTGCTATCAACGGCGGAGTTATGATTGATATGCAAGGAATGAACAAAATCCTTGAATACGATCTTGATAACTTAGTTGTAAAGGTACAACCTGGTGTTTACTTACACGACCTTGCTGAAGATTGTCTAACAAAAGGCTATATGTACCCACCTGATCCAGGCGAAAAATTTGCAACTCTTGGCGGAAACGTATCAACAAATGCCGGCGGTATGAGAGCTGTAAAATATGGTACAACAAGAGATTATGTAAGAGCAATGGAAGTAGTTTTACCAACTGGTGAAGTAACAAGATTTGGTGCTGTAGTTTCTAAAACATCTACAGGTTATTCTCTAAAAGACCTTATGGTAGGTTCTGAAGGTACACTTGGAATTATAACAGAATTAACACTAAGAATAGTTCCACAAGCTAAACATACAATTTCATTAATAGTTCCATTTGAAACACTAGAAGATTGTATAGCTACAGTTCCAGTACTATTTAGAGCTCACTTAAAACCACAAGCTATAGAATTTATGGAAAGAAAAATTATTATAGCATCTGAAAAATACATAGGTAAGGAAACATTCCCTAAAAACATAGAAGGTACAGATGTTAATGCTTACCTACTTATCACCTTCGATGGTGACAACGAAGATGAAATCGACCTACAAATGGAACAAGCTGCAGAACTATTAGTAGAAAATGGAGCAATCGATGTACTAGTAGCAGATACACCAAATGCAATAAAAGACGCATGGGCAGCAAGAAGCTCCTTCCTAGAAGCAATCGACAGCCAATACAAATTAGTAGATGAGTGCGACGTGGTAGTTCCAATCAACAAGATAGCAGAATTCATCAACTTCGTAAATGAAGCAGGCGAAAAATATGACTTCGACGTTCAATCATTTGGTCACGCTGGTGACGGTAACCTCCACATTTACGCAGTATCAAATGACGAAGACAAAAAAGAAGAATTCAACAAACAAGTTCATGATTTCATGGAAGAAATCTATACAAAAGCCTATGAATTTGGTGGACAACTATCAGGTGAACACGGTATAGGCCACGGTAAACTACAATACATGAGAGAATTTGAAGGAGAAATAAATACAAATCTAATCAGGGGAATCAAAAAAGTATTCGACCCTAACATGATTCTAAATCCAGGAAAAGTTGTATCTGTAGACTAAGGACAGATCAATGAAATACCTAAAAGAATTTGTAATCCTGTGCGCATGCCTATTTCTAGGCGTGCTCACAAGGAAAATAATTAACTTTCCTGTTCCAGAAGCAGTTTATGGAATGTTTTATCTTTTCCTAGCGCTTCGCTTCAATATCTTAAAGGTAGAAGATGTAAAAACAACATCAGATGGTATATTAATAAACCTAGCTTTTTTATTTGTACCGGTCGGAGTAGGAATTGTAGCAAATTATGATGTTATAAAAGGCAAAATCCCTGCCTTAGTAATCTCAGTTCTAATTGGAACAGCAGTTACAATGGTTGTAACAGGTTTAGTAGTGCAAACCTTGCAAAAAAGGAGAAAATAGATATGGAAGCAATATTTAATAACCAATATTTTGGAATAATCCTCTCCTTTGCAGCCTATGAAATCGCCAAATGGATAAACTCAAAATTAAAAACCGCCCTAGCAAATCCTTTGCTAATAGCAATCTTACTTATAGTAGGATTCTTGTATGTAACAGGAATCCCTTATGAATACTATAAGCTCGGCGGAGACTTCATAGCATTTTTCATAGGACCAGCAACAGTTGCAATGATCATAGACCTTTACATAAACCTCGATGTCCTAAAGAAAAACATCATACCGATCCTGGTAGGGGTTTTGATAGGATCAATAGTATCAATGCTACTAGCCATAGGACTAACAAAAGTATTAGGTCTTGGAAAAGATTTAACAGTATCCTTAATACCACAATCAATAACAACAGCAATAGCAATATCCCTATCTGGAGAATACCAAGGAATCGTTGCTCTAACAGCTATAACAGTAGTAATAAGAGGAGTGACAGGAGCAGTAATAGCCCCACTTGTAATGAAAATCTTCAAGATAACAGACCCAGTAGCTCAAGGAGTTGCAATAGGCACATCATCCCACGCCGTTGGCACATCAGAAGCTAGGATGATGGGAGAAGTCCAAGGAGCAATGAGTGGTTTATCAATTGCTATAGCAGGAATAATGACAGTTATATTAATGCCAGTGGCAATAATGATAGTAGGAATAGTATTTTAACTTTAAAGGGGCTTACAAAAGCCCCTTTTAAAAATCCCCTCTTTTATTCTTAGAGATTTATTATTATTATTTTGTTTTTTATTTTTGTAACTTTATCAATTAATAAGTTACTATATAATAATTGTCAACGTAACTTAACCATTTAATTTTCGATTTCTATTTAATATTGAATCTTCGTCTCAAGGGGAGGCCCAAGGACCCTTTCGCATGGGTCCTCATCGGCCTCCCCTTAAACCCCTCCCCGTTACACCCCACAAGCGACTCCTTAGCGGAGGGCATGATTAGAAGCTTGCCTTCAGCAAGCCTCACTTGGTAGACGGAACCCCTTGTATTAGCTATTCTTATCCTTAGTGATTTTGACATTCCGATGCCTAAAAATCTCAATCTAACCCAAATGTTTCTTTTATATGCACTCTATATCTCAGTAGTCACAGAAATTTAATTTTCACTCGTGCGTCAGGAGATTTTCTTAACGGCATATCCATTTACAAAATCTTCCGACCTTGGGATATGGGTCTTTGTTTTTAGAGAATTATAGAAACGAACAGATTCTAAGACTCGTTTTACTCTGCATAAGTCCTTCCATAGCTCAGCTTTGCTTCGCTAGGATAGGGCTTTAGCTTCGCAAACATTGCGATTGATGGGTCTAGAGAAGAGAGCTTTAAGATATACTTAATTAAAATCGTCAATTATTTTAAATCGAGGAAGCGTTAAAAAATTTTGTTGAGCGAAGCGAATCTAAATTTTTAGCTGACGAGATTTGAAATAATAGATTTTGTTCCAGGATGAGTAGCAGTCATGGTATGGATACAATAAATAGTACAATT
>NZ_JBGMEF010000039.1:0-11629 GCF_046365475.1 Anaerococcus kampingae | reverse complement strand
TAACATCAAAGGATTACCTATCACTATCTGGTGCTAAATCTCAAGGTATTAAGCAATTTATGGCAAAATAAGGACGGAATAACACAACAAATTCTCTAAAATAAATCACTAAATCAATGTAAGATTGAATGAAATCAATATTTATGCTATAATTAAATAAATCTAATGAACATAAAAAGAGGGATATTATGGCACTTAACTATAAACCATTATGGATACAGTTAGCAAAAAAAGGTTTAAAGAAAACTGATGTAATAGCTATGGCAGGGCTTACAACAAATGTTATGGCACAAATGGGCAAGGATAAACCAATTACATTTAAGAATTTAGAAAGAATATGTAAGGCTCTATCTTGCACTCCTAATGATATTATTAGTTTTGAAGATGAATTTGAACAAGAGATTTAAATTCTTATAGTTCTTTAAACTTGATTTATAAGGAATCAAAGAAAATCTTAATAAAGTTATCTAAAATTTTATTGAAATAACAGTAATGGATGGAGGCACGTGTATATACCAGATAAGAGTAGTAAGACTTTTACTATCTGATAAATTTGATATCACAAAACATAAGAATTACAAGTTACTGGAAGATTATGATTAAATATTAAGATATAATTATTTTTGGCAAAATATCTATATACAAACCATGGAGGTAGGCATATGAGGTCTTATGAAAGTAAGGAAGAATTAAAAAATGAGATTAAAAAAACTTTTGCAAAATATATTTCAGAGTTTGATAATATCCCAGAAGAATTAAAAGATAAAAGAGTAGACGAAGTTGATAGGACACCAGCAGAAAATCTTGCCTATCAAGTAGGTTGGACAGCTTTAGTATTGAAATGGGAAGAAGATGAGAAAAAAGGACTTGAAGTAAAAACACCATCAGATAAATTCAAGTGGAATCAATTAGCCGAATTATATCAATGGTTTACAGAAGCTTACGCTCATAAATCTTTAAAGGAACTAAAAGAACAATTAACAAAAAATATTGAAGATATTTATCTTATGATAGATGAGCTAACAGAAGAAGAATTATTTAAACCTCATATGAGAAAATGGGCAGATGAAGCAACAAAAACAGCAACTTGGGAAGTGTATAAATTTATTCATGTAAATACAGTAGCACCATTTGGTACATTTAGAACTAAGGTTAGAAAATGGAAGAAATTAGTACTTTAGTAACATAAATTTGACGTATATTAGAATAATTTGATTTAGACGATAGAAATTAAAACTATATCGTCTTTTTTTATACTCAAAATTGGGAAATTAAGGGGGTTGAAAAAAATTTTTATTGGTGGTATTATTAAAATAACAAGTACACATAAGTACACTTCTGAAACAGGAGGTGCAATATCAATATTATAATAAATACCGATTCTAGCGAACCGATTTATGAACAAATCGAAAATCAGATAAAAAAACAAATTATGAATGAAGATTTGAAAACTGGAGATTCTATACCATCTATGAGAGTATTGGCTAGAAATCTTAAGGTAGCTGTAATTACAGTTCAAAAGGCTTATGAAAATTTACAAAAAGATGGATTTATTGAAACTATTCATGGCAAAGGCAGTTTTATATCAGCAAGAAATATTGAATTACAAAAAATAGAAACATATAAAGAAGTGGAAGATTTAGCTAAGAAAATTGTCAAGAGCATACAATCAAGTTCTATTTCAATAGATGATTTGATAGATTTAATAAAAAAGATATATGAGGAGGGGCAATGATGGATTCATATGAAAATAAATTAGCATTAAGGGTATCTGGATTAAATAAAAAGAATAAAACAAATGATTTTTCTTTGAAAAATATAAATATTGAAGTACCTTATGGATCTATTGTAGGAAATATAGGAAGAAATGGAGCGGGGAAAAGTACTACTATTTCTTGTATACTTGGAATGTTTCAAAAAGATGATGGAAAAATAGAGATATTTGGTACTGAAGATTGTAATCAAGTAGATATTAAAAAACACATAGGTGTTGTTTTAGATGACCCAAACTTTTCATTATTATTAACGCCTAATGAGATAAATGAGGTAATGAAATTTAATTATAGTAATTGGGAAGAAGATAGTTTTAAAAATTATTTGAATCGATTTAATTTGCCAATAGACAAGAAAACTAAGCAATTTTCATTTGGAATGAAAAAAAAGTTATCGTTGGCTATAGCATTGTCTCATGAAACAAAACTTCTCATATTAGATGAAATTACTTCAGGGTTAGACCCAGTAAGTAGAGATGAGATTTTATGTATATTATTAGAATTTATAGAAAACCCAGAACACTCGGTATATATATCATCACATATTACAACAGACTTGGAAAAATAGCTGATTATATAGTTTTTATGGATAATGGTAAAGTCGTGTTGAGCGAAGAAAAAGATGAATTGTTATATAACTATGGGATACTTCGTTGTAATGATACGGATTTAGAAAAAGTCGATAAAACAGACATAATTTCATATAGGAGAGAATATGGGAGAGTAAATATTTTAGTAAAAGATATATCGAAGATAAAGAATAAGTATAAAGAATTTGTTGTAAATAAACCTAATTTTGATGAAATTTTGCTGATTTTGACAGAGGGAGGAGAATCCTAATATATGAAAGGTCTATTATTAGAAATATATTATAAAAATATTAAAAACATATGTGTAATGAATGCGTTTTTGCTTACAATTTGGATTTTGATAAATCTTTTTTCTAGCACGCAAATGCTTGTTTTTGCATATTGCGCAGTTGTAATATTCTCCAACAGTTTATTAATACTTTTATCACAGAGAAAAGATTATGATTTAAAATTGTATAAATACGAGTTCATGTTACCGATAAAAAAGAAAAACATAATTTTGTCAAAATATGTAAGTCAAATAGTTATTATTTTTCTGTCTGTATTAATGTTAGTAATCCTGAATTATATATCAATTCATGCAGGTAAGCATTATTTTGATTATGGTTTTTCGGATTTTATTATTTTATTAAATATTTTGTTAGCTTTTATTCTACAAATGGTATCAATATTTTACTTGGCTTTGTACTTTATTGATTTAGATAAAGGTGATTTGTGGTTAGTAATAGGGCTAATTGGCTCTATTGTGCTTGTAGCTATAGAGATATTTGTGGTTAATAAACTTGGATTTTCTAAGTCAGGTGGAAATGTTGCACTTTGTGTAATATATTTGATGTTATTAATAACATCATGCGTATTGAATTCAAAAAGAATGGAAAATCTAAAATTAGATACTTAGGAGGAAAATGATGGCTATAGCAGACATAAATTCAATACTTAGTAGATCATTTCGAAATGATAGGATTTCTAAAATATCATGGGAAAAAGGTAATTATTTAAATGTAACTATGTGTGTAACAGAAGAATGTAATCTGGAATGTACATATTGTTATATGGTTGGGAAGAATAATTTCAAAAAGATGACATTTGAAACAGCCAAAAAAATAGTAGACTTTATTGTGAATGATCCATATTGTAATAACTTATCAGATAATTTATTGATTGATTTTATTGGTGGAGAACCATTATTAGAAATGGAATTGATAGATAAAATAAGCGATTATATCTGTCTGTTGCTATATAGCAAAAGGCATAAATGGTTTAATAATCTTCAATTTTCCTTTTCCACAAATGGGACATTATATGATTCAAAAATAATGGAAGATTATTTAAAAAAGCACAGGTATCATGCTGGATTTGGATTCAGTATTGATGGAACTAAAGAAAAACATGATTTAACAAGAATTACTAGGGATGGAAAAGGTTCTTATGACAAGGTTATTAAATCGTTTTACAAATACAAACAAGACTATGAGGATGAAATATTTCAAAAATCGACATTTTCAAGTGAGGATTTAGTATATCTAAAAGATAGTATAATTCACTTATGGGATCTTGGATTTAAAAATGTTGAGTCGAATTTAGTTTATGAAGATGTTTGGAAAGAAGAAGATCCAAGTATATTTGAAAATCAACTTAAAGAACTTGCGGATTACATGTTTGAAAGTGGTAGATATTTGACCCATAGTGTAGCGTATTTTGAAAAAAGAAGAGGGTTACCACTTGCTAGTAATTCGTTGAATCAAAATAGGTGTGGAGCTGGATATAAGAGCTTAGCATTTGATACAGATGGGAATATTTATCCGTGTATACGATTTTTAGAAATGTGTTCTGATGATAAAAAGGGAATGATAGTTGGAAGTATAGATAAAGGTGTAGATTATAATGCCTTGAGAGCTTTATGTGGAACTACTTGGACTTCTGTAAGTGATGAAGAATGTAATAATTGTAATGTTGGAACTGATTGTGGTTGGTGTGTAGCACAAAATTATCAGGAGAATGGCTCTTTATATAACAGAGTAAAGCATATATGCGAAATGCATAAGGCTAATGTGAGGGCAAATAAATATTTTTGGAAAAGATATGAATTAGAGACAGGGAAGACATCAGATAGAGTTATTGAAAAGGTGTTGTTTTCAAAACATAATGAACTTAAATATGTTTATTTTATTACATCAGATGATGCACCTTCTTTTTGCAATTATACAAAGCGATATAATGAGGGGAATTATATGTCTAAGGACTTATATGATAATGCTTTGAAATTTTGTCTAGACAATGAAGTATTGCCTATTTTTCTGGGTAGTTATGAAATTGATTTAGATAGTGAAAAGAAAGTGTTCTTTGAAATAGACAGGAGAAGAATTTTTAAAAATCCGCAAAGATCTATAACTGTAGTTGATGAATATTCAGAAAATATAGAGACACCAGTTATAAACTACATTTTGAGAAAAAATGAGATTAGAAAGTTAAAAAACACAATTGAGAGGTTTTGCAACAACGGAATTAAACGAATAAATCTGTTTATTAGTGATATGAATTTGTGGAACGATAGTGACATTACACTATATGAAGATCAATTGCATGGATTATGTGAGTATGTTGTAGATTTATTTGTTGAAAGAGGTGTTTTTCTACAGATAAATGTTTTGAGTGACAGAATAATGCTAGAAAAGAACGAGACTAGGGATTGTGCAGCAGGGATAAATTCAGTTGCACTGGCTCCAAATGGTAAATTTTATGTATGCCCAGGATTCTATTTTACTAATCCTGACTGGAATATAGGGAATCTAAAAGATGGAATAGATTTCTCTGAAAAGCGTAAATATTTTAGGGGCAAGTCGGCAATGTGCTTAGAATGTGATGCAAATGCATGTAAGAGATGTTTATTAGATAATAAAATTACAACAGGTGAGGTAAATGTTCCTTCATCTACTCAATGCAAAATATCATTCGTAGAGGCAAATGCACAGAAATACTTTGCAAACTTATTGCAAGAAAATAATGAAGTTTTAAATATATATATTCCAGATGATCTTAAGATATTGAAATACAATGATTATGTTTCAAAAATGATTTTTAATGATGAGAGAGCAATTGCTGATAAATGGAATTATTAAGTGAGAAGGTATAAAAATGGATTGTGAGAGGAATATAGAATTAACATCAGAAGAAGTAAAAAATCTTATGATTAGAGTTCAAAAATTTAATTCGATTAGAACTATTGACTTGATTATAAGAAATAATCCTAATATAGTTGGTGAATTTGATATGGACGAAAGCATATTTGCAAATGTTGAGACTGAGCTTTTATATGCTGATAAAAATTGTAGAAAATGGTGGAATGAAATTTGTGAAAAATACAAATTGCAAAAAGATTTGGGGTTCAGGGTAGATTATGAATCCTGCGTTTTAACATTGCTATAATTGCATTAATTCAATTATAAATATATTTGGAAAGGAGGGCATTGTATGGATTTTATGCTTTACACAAAGCCAAATACACCTGACATAGTACCTTTTGCTTGTGGATATCATGACAGATGTAAGGGTTGTAGAAATGCTTGTACAGGCTGTAGCTCAGGGTGCAAAGGTTGTACAGGTGGATGGTTTATAGGTTAGGTGTTAAAAAAATAAGAAAGCTCGTAAATGAGCTTTCTTATTTCATTTTAAGAAGTAATTAAATAATTGTGGTGTGGAAATGAAAAAGAAAAAAAGCATAGTTTATAACATAAAAGTGGTTAAAATAATAAAAGAATGTACACCTAGTCAAATTCCATTGATTATAGCAAATGCCGTTTTAAAAAGTGTTCAAGCCATTATAAATATTTTGTTGTTTAAGTATGTTTTTAATATGTTAATAAATAAAGTTGAATACGATGCTTTGATAACAAATATAATTATAATTTTCTTTACTAATATGATTATTTTAATGATAAAAATAGCATAAAAATCTAGTTATCCGCATAAAAACTGGACTTATCACACTTTATCAAGGTCAAAACCACTCAATTTACTACTAATTTACTACTTATGAATGAGCTTTGATACGACGATTTATCCTTGACAAGTGAAGATATAAAGATACTTCCAATAAAATTTGAATATTTAATAGGTAGACACTTCAAAAAATGAGGTGTCTATTTTATTACCCGATTTTGAAAGGAAGTGAACTTATGAAAACAAAAAATCAAGAATCAAAAGGTCGTTCCCCACTCTTTAAGACCATCAAACATTCATTCAGCCAATAAAAAAGAAAGGATAGGTAAAAATATGGAACTTAAATTTGTGATTCCCAACATGGAAAAAACATTCGGCAATTTAGAATTTGCTGCCGAGGATAAAGTCGTTCAGCGAAGAATCAACGGACGGCTAACTGTCTTATCAAGAAGCTATAATCTCTATTCTGATGTTCAAAGAGCAGATGATATTGTGGTGGTGCTTCCTGCTGAAGCTGGCGAAAAACATTTCGGCTTTGAGGAACGTGTGAAGTTAGTCAATCCACGTATTACCGCAGAGGGCTACAAAATCGGCACTCGTGGTTTTACAAATTACCTTTTACATGCTGACGACATGATAAAAGAATAAAGAAAGAGAGGAAAAATGATGAGATTAGCAAATGGCATTGTATTAGATAAAGACACGACTTTTGGAGAATTGAAATTCTCTGCTCTACGTCGTGAAGTGAGAATCCAAAATGAAGACGGGTCGGTTTCAGATGAAATCAAGGAACGTACCTATGACTTAAAATCCAAAGGACAAGGACGCATGATTCAAGTAAGTATTCCTGCCAGCGTGCCTTTGAAAGAGTTTGATTATAACGCACGGGTGGAACTTATCAATCCCATTGCGGACACCGTTGCTACTGCCACCTATCAAGGAGCAGATGTTGACTGGTATATCAAGGCAGACGATATTGTGCTGACAAAGGATTCTAGTTCATTCAAAGCTCAACCACAAGCAAAGAAAGAACCGACACAAGACAAATAGTCGCTAGGTAGAAAGGAGACTTTTTCGCATGAAACAGCGTGGTAAAAGGATTCGCCCATCTGGTAAAGATTTAGTCTTTCATTTTACGATAGCGTCACTCCTGCCTGTTTTCCTGCTGGTTGTCGGACTGTTTCATGTGAAGACAATCCAGCAGATCAACTGGCAGGATTTTAACCTATCACAAGCAGATAAGATTGACATTCCCTATTTAATTATCAGTTTCAGTGTCGCAATTCTTATCTGCTTGCTGGTAGCGTTTGTATTCAAACGGGTTCGCTATGATACGGTTAAACAACTTTACCACCGTCAAAAACTGGCAAAGATGATACTTGAAAACAAGTGGTATGAATCTGAACAGGTCAAAACAGAGGGTTTCTTTAAAGATAGTGCTGGTCGTACAAAGGAAAAGATAACTTACTTCCCTAAAATGTATTATCGACTTAAAAATGGCTTGATACAGATACGGGTGGAAATCACGCTGGGAAAATATCAAGACCAACTCTTACACTTGGAAAAGAAATTAGAGAGTGGCTTGTACTGTGAGCTGACGGATAAAGAGTTAAAGGATTCCTATGTGGAATATACTTTGCTCTATGACACCATAGCCAGTCGTATTTCTATTGATGAAGTAGAAGCTAAAGATGGTAAACTTCGCTTAATGAAAAACGTATGGTGGGAATATGATAAGCTCCCTCATATGTTGATTGCTGGTGGTACAGGTGGCGGTAAAACTTACTTTATACTGACACTGATTGAAGCCTTGCTTCATACAGATTCAAAACTGTATATTCTTGACCCGAAAAATGCTGACCTTGCGGACTTAGGTTCTGTGATGGCAAATGTCTACTATAGAAAAGAAGACTTGCTTTCTTGCATTGAAACATTCTATGAAGAAATGATGAAACGTAGTGAGGAAATGAAGCAGATGAAGAACTATAAGACTGGCAAAAATTATGCTTACTTAGGTCTCCCGGCACACTTCTTAATCTTTGATGAATACGTCGCTTTCATGGAAATGCTGGGAACAAAAGAAAACACCGCAGTTATGAATAAGCTGAAACAGATTGTCATGTTAGGTCGTCAAGCTGGCTTCTTTCTAATACTGGCTTGTCAACGTCCAGACGCAAAATATTTAGGCGACGGAATCCGTGATCAGTTTAATTTCAGAGTGGCTTTAGGTCGTATGTCTGAAATGGGCTATGGCATGATGTTTGGCAGTGACGTACAAAAGGATTTCTTCTTAAAGCGAATCAAAGGTCGTGGCTATGTTGATGTAGGAACAAGTGTCATATCAGAGTTTTATACTCCCCTTGTACCAAAAGGATATGATTTCTTGGAGGAAATTAAAAAGTTATCCAACAGCAGACAGTCCACGCAGGCGACGTGCGAAGCGGAAGTCGCAGGTGTGGACTGATCTTGCTGGCTGGTGTGGCAATAGCCACGCCAGCACTTAACCCCCCGTATCTAACAGGGGGGTACAAATCGACAGGAAACAGTCAAAAAAACATTAGAAAATCCTTTGGTTACAAGGGATTTACAAAATTTCAGCGTATGTCAAATGGGCTTTAAAAGTTGACATACGCCTTTTTGATTGGAGGGATTTTTACTGAATGAACAAACTTGGTTACAGCATTTAAAAGAAAAACGCTTGGCTTATGGACTATCTCAAAACCGTTTAGCTGTTGCGACTGGTATTACAAGGCAGTATCTAAGCGATATTGAAACAGGAAAAGTCAAGCCATCAGAGGATTTACAGCAGTCCCTTTGGGAAGCTCTGGAACGCTTCAATCCCGACGCTCCCCTTGAAATGCTGTTTGATTATGTAAGGATTCGCTTTCCGACAACAGACGTACAGCAGGTGGTCGAAAACATCTTACAACTGAAACTGTCCTATTTTCTTCATGAGGACTATGGTTTCTATTCTTATTCAGAGCATTATGCTTTAGGCGACATATTCGTCCTTTGCTCCCATGAACTGGACAAAGGAGTTCTGGTGGAATTGAAAGGTCGTGGGTGCAGACAATTTGAAAGCTATCTTCTGGCACAACAAAGAAGCTGGTATGAGTTCTTTATGGACGTTTTGGTGGCTGGCGGTGTGATGAAACGCCTTGACCTTGCCATTAACGATAAGACAGGGATTTTGAATATCCCTGTACTCACTGAAAAGTGCCAACAGGAAGAATGTATCTCCGTCTTCCGCAGTTTTAAAAGCTATCGCAGTGGCGAACTGGTACGCAAAGAGGAAAAGGAATGTATGGGAAACACCCTCTATATCGGTTCATTACAAAGTGAAGTTTATTTCTGTATCTATGAAAAGGACTACGAGCAGTACAAGAAAAATGATATTCCCATTGAAGACGCAGAAGTAAAAAACCGTTTTGAGATTCGATTGAAAAATGAGCGTGCCTATTATGCAGTCCGTGATTTACTCGTCTATGACAATCCAGAGCATACCGCCTTTAAAATTATCAATCGGTATATCCGTTTTGTAGATAAAGACGATTCCAAACCTCGTTCTGATTGGAAACTGAATGAAGAATGGGCTTGGTTTATTGGGAACAATCGTGAACGATTAAAACTAACCACAAAACCAGAGCCTTACTCCTTCCAAAGGACGCTGAACTGGCTATCTCATCAAGTTGCCCCGACCTTAAAGGTTGCGATTAAACTTGATGAAATCAACCAGACGCAGGTTGTAAAAGACATTCTCGACCATGCGAAACTGACAGACCGACACAAGCAGATTTTGAAGCAACAGTCAGTAAAAGAACAGGACGTGATAACAACAAAAAAATAACTCAAATACAAATTCATTGAATATAGAGAGGAGAACATTTTTATGAATTTTGGACAAAACCTTTATAACTGGTTTCTATCAAACGCTCAATCACTGGTGCTTTTAGCAATCGTTGTGATTGGCTTGTATCTTGGCTTCAAGCGTGAGTTTAGCAAACTGATTGGCTTTTTAATTATTGCGATTATTGCGGTTGGCTTAGTCTTCAACGCTGCTGGAGTAAAAGACATTTTACTAGAGCTATTCAATCGCATTATTGGTGCTTAAATAAAACCGTTCTTTTGTGGAATATAAGTGGTTTTCTTATGTTCCGCAAAGGAATGGTACACCAAACGAAGTGCGGTAGGGATTTTTGAATCTCTACAAAGAAAGGACGTGAATATATGGACGATATGCAAGTCTATATTGCGAATTTAGGCAAATACAATGAGGGCGAATTGGTCGGTGCGTGGTTTACCTTTCCCATCGACTTTGAGGAAGTCAAAGAGAAAATCGGCTTGAATGATGAATATGAGGAATACGCCATTCATGACTACGAGTTACCCTTTACGGTTGACGAATACACTTCCATTGGCGAACTCAATCGACTATGGGAAATGGTATCGGAATTACCCGAAGAATTACAATCGGAGCTATCTGCTCTGCTCACTCATTTTTCAAGCATTGAAGAACTAAGCGAACATCAAGAGGATATTATCATTCATTCCGATTGTGATGATATGTATGACGTGGCACGCTACTACATTGAAGAAACGGGTGCTTTAGGCGAAGTACCAGCTAGTCTTCAAAACTATATTGATTATCAAGCATATGGTCGGGATTTAGACCTTTCAGGAACGTTTATCTCAACCAATCATGGGATTTTTGAAATCGTCTATTAAATCTGTCGGTACATTACTACTGGCAGATTTTCTATTTTACGGGGTGGCTCAATCAGCTACCCCTATTTTTTATGAAAGGATTGATTACATGAAGAAAATACGAAGCTATACCAGTATCTGGTCTGTGGAAAAGGTACTGTATTCTATCAATGATTTTAGACTTCCGTTTCCCATAACCTTTACGCAAATGACATGGTTTGTCGTGTCACTCTTTGCAGTGATGATACTTGGCAACTTGCCCCCTCTTTCCATGATAGAGGGAGCATTTCTCAAATACTTTGGGATTCCTGTGGCTTTCACATGGTTTATGTCTACAAAAACTTTTGATGGTAAAAAGCCTTATGGATTTTTGAAGTCTGTCATTGCTTATGCACTGCGACCAAAGCTGACCTATGCAGGAAAAAAAGTAACGCTTGGCAGAAACCAGCCACAAGAAGCCATTACAGCAGTTAGGAGTGAATTTTATGGCATATCCAATTAAATACATTGAAAACAATCTCGTCTGGAATAAAGACGGGGAATGTTATGCTTACTATGAGCTTGTTCCTTACAATTACTCATTTCTAAGTCCAGAACTGGTATGGATACAATAAATAGTACAAT
>NZ_JBGMEF010000038.1:0-31103 GCF_046365475.1 Anaerococcus kampingae | reverse complement strand
GGCATACTAAAACCCCTCCATCCGTATTTCGGATTTTGGGGTTCAGGTCACTTAGACTTGTGTTTTTTAATTTCATGAATATTTTATAATTTTATTAATAGGGCCTGGTAGGCGTCTAGGATTTCTGGCTCGTAGTCTTGGTTGTTATTTAGGATGACTTCCCCTTCTGCCATCATCTCTGAGATTTTTTCATCTAATTCGTAAAAATCATCTGTTAGATTTATTAAAATTAGATAAGTTGTATCTTTGTAGGATTTTTTGTATACATATACTGAATCATCTAGGAAGATTTTTTCGTAATCTCCTAGACCAAAGGCTGATTCTCTTTTTCTCAGCATGATTAATTCGTTTAGGTAGAAGATAAAGGAATCGGCATCTTTTAGGTAGTCTTTATAATTATTGTCTAGATTTATCATGTCTCCATAATAATTTTCCACCTTTGAAAATCCACCCAGGGCTGTAGGGTCCCATCTCATGGCAAGCTTGCTTGAGAAGTTTGTTTCTCTTTTGATTTTCTCTAGAGCCTGGTCTTTGTCAAGGCCACTTTCTATGAATTTTTCATAGGCTTCTTTGATTTCTGAATCTTTTATCTTTTCTATATCTAGCTCATACTCTGCCTTGGCTTCTATTTCTTCGCCTTGGTAGAAGATTGGAACTATGCCCATTGTTATCATCATTATGGCAAGGGCCTTTGATAGGGCTAGGGTGTCGCCTGTCTCTCCTAGGATTTTATCCATTATTCTTGGGTGAGATGTATTTGTAAGGTCTAGACCATAGTGGATGTCCTTATCCTTTATATTGTTTTGTAAGCTATCTAAGAGCCTATAAAATTTGCCATAGGAGTTTTTTTCTATGAGATCACTTGCCTTTGAATAGTAGACCATATCTAGGAGATTATCATCTTTTATTAAATCTATATCGGCAATTTCTCCTACAAATAGGATCTCTTGGTCAAGACAGATTTGCCTTAGATTTTTGAGGATTTCTTCAAACTTATCTTGGTAGATTTCTTTTAGATAATCTGTTTCTAAAATCCTTATGCCTCTTATGCCTAATTCATGATATTTTTTTATTATTTTTTCAAATTCACCTATGAAATCATCTTGGCCAAAACTATCTATTAAGGCCCTGCTTTCAAAGTCTAGGATTACTTTGATCCTATTTTTCTTTGCCTTCCAATAGAGATTTACTATAGCTTTATCATCCCCTAAAATTGGATTTATTTGATTAAAGTCAGTTTTTCCGTCTTTTTCGCCGAAAATATCGCTTACAAAGACGTAGTTAAAGCCTACTTGGCCTAGGATTGACATTTTACTTGCTAGACCATTCATATCCCCGATTCCATCGTTATTTGAGTCTAGGAAACTTTCTAGATAGACTTGATAATAAGTTGATTTTAGTTCTTTATTTTGCATTTATTCCCTCTTTTTATTTTGCATTTTAAAAGGAAATACAGCTTGACCATATTTCCTTTTAAGATTAAAAGTTTTCTATTTTTTGGAAGCTTGTTTGTCTAAATTCTCCTTGTTCGTCGGCCTTTAGGCTTCCATTATCATAGGTTAATGTTATTGGTGTATCAACATTTACTCCCTTTATGCTTGCTGATACTGTATTTCCATCTACGCTGTAGGAGCCTGTGTGAACTGCCTTATCTATTTGATATACCAAGCTTCCATCATCTCTTAGGGATAGCCTTTGGTTATCAGCTTGATATTCCCCGATGACTCCATCGCCTGTAGCAAAGTGCTTGTTCATTTCTGTCTTATTATCTTGGGTGACACTTAAGCCTTCTAGAGCACTTCCCACATGTGCTAGAACCTTGTCAATGAAGCCGAAGCCTTGATATTCAATTTGATAATACTTATATTCACTTTCTACGAAGAATTTATGGAATATTTGGTTATCTGTTGTAAGTGGTCCTCCGCTAAAGAATTTACCATCTCCATCAGCTTTTTTGCTTACGTTTTGGAATTCTACAAAAGTGTAATATTTGAAGTTACCTTGATAATTAATATCGGCTAGTCTTTCTGATGTGCTTACTTCATAAATTAGGTAGACCCTATTTTTAATCTCTGCATTTTTGTCATCGCTATAGCCAGTAACTGAGCCTAGGTATTCGACATTATCTACATTTATTATATTTTTATAGAGGATTGTCTGTTTTATAAGCTCTCCTGCCTTGTTCTTTAATTCTCCCAGGAGATTTTCATCAAGGCTGCTGGTAGATTTTATGAATTTTGAGTCGCTATCATCACTTGTCTCGTTGCTTAGGCTAGCTGTGAAGGTCTTCTTTGTTGGATTCAGACTTACACCATAGTTATTTGTCATCTGATCTGGACTATAATTAAGTGTAATCTCAATTTCTTCCCCTTCGCTGATTCCACTTGTTTTCGATGGAGATATCTCTACTGTGTGCATGTATTCTGGAGCTCCGTCCTTTAAGCTTGTTATCAAACTTATATCCGGGCTTTGTCCTTCAAATTTTACATCTATAAATTCAAAAGGATCGACACTACCATCTTCATTTTGACCATCGCTTGCCACTCCACCTGCTCCTTCGACTATCACAGGTTTTGAGGCTGATGTTATCTGAACATTGTACTTATCTGATAATTTTATATTATCTAGATTTGCCATAATAGTTATCTCATCACCATTTGATAGGCCAGAATCTTTTGAATATTGGAAGATGACATTATTGGTCAAGTCTTCGGCAAATTCATGAGCTGGACTTGGGTAAGAATCCTTATTATTATTCCTTGAGATATATTTGATCTTATCCTGATAATCTGAAATCAGCTTATCTTTATCAATGCCTGCCTTTGGTATAGCCTGGCCGTCTTCACCCTCATAGGAAATTGTAATATAGTCACTTAGGTTTAAGACAACATCTTCTACCTTATGGAGCTTCATATACAAAAGGCTTCCCAAAAGTGCGACCAATAAGGCTATTACAACTAAGATAATATTCCTATTTGTGAAATATTTCTTTGGATTAAAAGATTCTGAATCTTTTTTAATTTCATCAGCTTTATGGTCTCCATCACTTATCTCTTCAACAGGAACAATACTTTTTTCCTTAAGAGGTCTGGCCCCTGCAGTCCTATCCTTTAAGTCTCCAAGAGATTTTTCCCTATCAAACTTCCTATTTCTATCTTGAATCCTTCTTATACCGGCAGAAACAGTTATATTTGATAGCTTAACAGATTCATCACCTATTAGCCTATCAAGCTTTTCCTCAAGACCTTGTTTGGCCATATTATTATTTTCGTCAATATAAAGGTGTGAATCATCTTTTTTTGCTTCATTATTAAAAGATACCTTTTCTTGGATTTCTTCAATAAGGGATCTTTGGTTGGCTTTTTGCTTAGACTCTCCCAAGTTTTCAAACCTTCTGCTTGACTTATCCATCCTATTTATAGGCTCTTTTTGAGGGCTTGCTTCTGCCTTATTAGCTTTTAAAGGCTCATCCTTCCTAGGACCCTTATCATTTAAATTCGAAGCTTTAGGAGCTTTCTCCTCAAGCTTTGGCTTAGGATTAGCCATATCTTTAATTTTTTTAAACTTTTCTGCAAATATATTAGATTTTTTAACTTTCTCTTTAGACGAGTCAGCACCAGACTTGTCTTCTTTTTCTAGCTTATTGCCGCAAACAGGACAAAATAAGCTATCATCTTCAATATTTGCACCACAGTGGTCACATTTCATATCATTTCTCCTATTTTCCTACATATAATATACTTTTAAAAGTTAAAATATAAACCAAATTAGCTATTAAAAAGCCTTTTAAATGTAAAAAATATTTGATAACTCAAATTTGGGTAAAAATTTACTAGGAGGAAACTATGACATTAACGATTAATATTTTATATAAGGGCAAGGACAGCAAGAAATTCGCCAAGGAAATGACAGAAAAAGGAATAGTAGATAGAATTAGGGCACAAAAAGGAAATATAAAATACGAATACTATCAAAGCCTTGAAAAAGATGATGAGATTCTTCTTCTAGACATCTGGGAAAACCAAGAAGCCCTAAATATCCACCACCAATCACCTATGATGGACGAAATAATAAAATTAAGAGAAAAATACGATATTAGAATGCAAGTCCATAAATACCAAGAAATAGAAGGATCAAATGACGATAAATACATAAGAAAGTAGATTTATAACCATCTTGAATTTATTATCTTTGTATGATATAATATAGAAAAGGTTTACATAGAATTTGAAGAAGAGAGCGATTTATTTTTTATCGCTCTCTTTTTGTCTAAAAAATACGTTACAAGAGTCTATCGCGCTCTTTCTTATAGAGAGGTTTAAAAAGATGTATGATCTAATAATTATAGGCGCCGGTGTCACAGGAGCTAGTATTGCTAGAAGGCTATCTGCCTACAAGCTTGATGTCTTAGTCCTAGAAAAGGAAAATGATGTATCTATGGGCGCTTCAAAGGCCAATTCCGCCATAATTCATGGAGGCTATGCCGAGCCCCATCATGAGCTTAGGGGCCGTATCTGCTATGAGGGCAGGAAAGAATTTAAGAAGCTTGATGAAGACCTAAATTTCGGATTTTTGGAAAATGGATCCCTCGTCCTTGCCTTTGATGAGGAAGATGAAAAGGAACTTGAAAGGCTCATGGCTATAGGCCTTGAAAATGGCCTAGATGATATAGAAATTATTGACCAAGCAAAACTTAAAGAATTAGAGCCAAATGTGTCCGAAAATGCTAGGTCCGCCCTATACTGCAAAGGGGCTGGCGTTTGCTCGCCTTACGAATATGTGATAGCCCTCATGGAAAACGCCATTTCAAATGGTGTTAAGCTTAGTCTTGAAGAAAGAGTAGCAGATATTAGCAAGGATGAGGACATTTTCACTGTAAGGACTGAAGCAGGAAATTCATTTGAAGCGCGATTTGTAATAAATGCCTCAGGTCTTGAAGGAGCTAGAATCTCAAAGATGATTACAGAAACAGATTTCACCATCCATCCAAGGTCTGGCGAATACCTAATCATGCAAAAAGGCACTGGTTCTAGGATAAAGCACGTCCTCTTCCAAACCCCAAGCCCAAAATCCAAGGGAATCCTTGTTACAAGGACCTACCACAACAACCTTCTCCTAGGCCCAGATGCCATAGATGAAGAAGAAATAGATAAAAGCACCCACATAGAAAGGCTAGCTGAAATTTATAAACTAGCTCAAAAATCTGTAAAAGATGATGTAATCAACCTAAAAGAATTTATCAGGTCATTTACAGGCCTAAGACCAGCCTCATCTACAGGGGACTTCATAATCGAAAATACTAAGACAAGTGGCTTCATAAATGCAGTTGGCATCCAATCTCCAGGCATCACCGCCTCCCCTGCCGTGGCAAGAATTATTGAAAATATCCTAAGAGATTTAGGACTTAGCTTTGAAGAAAAAACTGATTTTAACCCTCACAGGAAGGCAATTATTGAGTATAAAGAACTAGAGGCCTTTAACAAAGTTATAAAAAAAGTAGATCTTCCTCTAGGAAATCCAGAAAGGATCGTCTGCAGGTGCGAACAGGTAAGTGAAGCAACAATAAGAGATGCCATGAATCGAGGCATCCCTTGCAATAGCTTTGATTCAATCAAAAGAAGAACCAGGGCAGGCATGGGCTTTTGCCAAGGATCATTTTGCAGATCTAGAGTAATTGAAGTTATGGAAGATGAAGAAGGCAAAAATATAGAATCGGACCGCTTCGACTCAGAGCATTCTGGAATTACAAGAGTCAACAAGGCTGATATAAACAAATTTATAAAAGAAATATCCAACTAAAAAAATACCGGCAAGAAATTTTGTCGGTATTTTTTTATTGAAATTTCATTCTTTATTAAAGTTATTTTTTAAAAACTAGATTGTTTAAATCTTAACTAGCCTTGGATGTGGCTACTACTCTTATTCCTGTGCCTGCTACATTTTCTATTACTGTATCACCTATGGCTACAGGGGCTTTTATGTGTGCCTTGTTTATTTCTTTCATTACTTCCATGATTTTTGCTTTTGGAACACCCTCTTCAGTTTTGACTGATACAAGGTATTCTTTTGCTCCGTCTACCCTTGCTGTAGAAGTTACTGTTCTTACTGGGTTTGTTAGTTCATTTCTAGCATATACTTCGCCTCTCTTGCAAGTATTGCCTGTGATATTTGTGATTTGTCCATCTTCTACTGTAACGCTGACTGTGCAGCCTAGAGGACAATTTATGCAGGTTAATTCTTTGATCATAAGCTCTCCAATCTTACTTCGATTTTTTCGCTGTTTTCATTTAGGTCGCTTTTCTTTATGACTAGATTTTCCATTTCACCTGGTGCAAATACTAGTTTTCTCTTTTGGGCTACTTCTTTTCCGTCTACTTCAAGTACTAGGCGTGATTTTTGGTAGATGTTATTTACCCTAAATCTGATTACTACTTCATCTCTCATTGAGCTTGGAGCTATATATTGAGGCACTGTATAAGTTACTCCATTGCCTGGCCTAAGGTGAATTTTCTTTTCACCTTCTCCTTTAAATTCATCTTTTATGTAGGCTGCTGCGTTTTCTCCAGCTAGTTCACTTTCTTCTGTTACATAATCTACTAGGTCGTGGACGTGGAGGACGTTGCCTGCTGCAAAGACCCCATCTATTGATGTCATCATCCTATCGGATACTTCTGCTCCCTTGGTTCTTGGGTCCATAGTAATTTCTGCATCCCTACTTAATTCATTTTCTGGTATTAGGCCTACAGAAAGTAAGATGGCATCGCATTCTACATATCTTTCTGTGCCTGGGATGACTTTCATATGGTCATCTACCTTTGATAGGTAAACACCTTCTACCCTGTCATCTCCTACTATATCTGATATTGTTGTTGAAAAATATAGGGGAATATCAAAGTCATCTAGACATTGGACAATATTTCTCTTAAGACCTCCTGAATATGGCATAATTTCTGCCACACACTGGACTTTTGCTCCTTCTAGGGTCATACGTCTGGCCATAATTAGGCCTATATCGCCTGAACCTAAGATCACTACTTTTTTACCTGGCATGAAGCCATCTAGGTTTACTAATTTTTGAGCTGTACCTGCTGAATATACCCCTGCTGGACGGCTTCCTGGTATGTTTAGGGCTCCTCTTGGTCTTTCCCTACAACCCATGGCTAGGATTACTGCCTTTGGCCTTATTTGAAACATGCCATTTTCTTCATTCATTAGGGTTAGGGTTTTATCATGGCTAAAGTCCATTACGATTGTATTTAGCATTACATCTATATCACGCTTAGCCACTTCATCTTCAAATCTTCCAGCATATTCTGGACCTGTTAATTCTTCTTTAAACCTATGAAGGCCGAAACCATTGTGGATACATTGGTTAAGGATTCCACCAAGCCTATTATCTCTTTCTACAATTAAGATCTTTTCTATACCACAATCATAGGCCTTGGCTGCTGCTGCAAGGCCTGCAGGTCCTCCGCCTACTACTACTAAATCATAATTTTTCATATAAGTCACCTACTTTACTCTTCCGTCTACATAGTAAGATTCTTTTGAGTTTTTAACTACATCTGACATATCCTCGCCTAGTTCGCGGGCTAAGATTTCCATTAGATGTGGAAGGCAAAATCCTCCTTGGCACCTACCAGCACTTGCTCTTACACGTCTTTTAATGCCATCTACAGTTCTTGCACCTAGAGGCCTATTTATTGCATCTACTATTTCACCTTCTGTTACAGATTCACACCTGCAGATGATTTTGCCGTAGAGTTTGTTTTTCTTAATTAGCTCTGAGTGTTCTTCAAGGCTCATCTCACATGTCTTTGGTATTGGTTTTCTGTCATAGGTAAAGTCTTCGTTTTCTTCAAATCCGTATTTATCTCCTACAAGATCTGCCATGTATTTGCCTATGGCTGGAGATGAAGTTAGGCCTGGAGATTCTATACCCACGCAGTCAAAGAAGCCTTCTTCACTTTCCCCAATTATAAAGTCACCGCCTATTTCGTGGGCCCTATTTCCTGAGAAGGATGTGATTACCATTCTTACTGGTACATCCTTTACTGTGTGATTTGATTTTTCTATAACTTCCTCAAGTCTTTCTCTCGTTGACCTTCTGTCGCCTTTATCATCTACAAAGTCTGATGTAGGTCCTACAAGGGTGTTGTTATCAATTGTTGGTGTAACAAGGATTCCCTTGCCTTTTTCTGTTGGAAGGTTAAACATTACTTGCTTTACAAAACCTGATGTTTCCTTATCTAGAAGAAGATATTCACCTCGTCTGGCCTTGATCTCGTATTTTGTATCAGAAATTTGGTTATGTAGGTCATCTGCATAGAGGCCTGCACAGTTTATCACAGCCTTTGCTTCAAAATCACCCTTGTTGGTATGTAGAATCCAGTGGTCTTGGATTTTCTCGATTTTTTCTACCTTTGTGTTGAATTTATAATCTACCCCATTTATATTTGATACTTCTGCATAGGCTATGTTCATTAAAAATGGATCTAGGATGCCTGCTTCTTCACAATATAGGGAAGCTACTACATCTTCGGTTATGTTTTTTTCTAGGGCTAAAGTCTGATCTCTATTTAGGATTTTCATGCCTTTTACACCATTTTCTAAACCTTGCTGGTATAGGGCTTCTAGCTTGTCTAAGTCCTTTTCATCGTGGCATAAAACTAGACTTCCAATTTTTTTATATGGGAAGGCAAAAAGCTTGCTTTCTTCATCCATCATTTGATTTCCTAAAATATTGAATTTTGCCTTTAGGCTGCCTGGTTCTGCATCATAGCCGCCATGGCAGATGCCTGAATTAGCCTTAGTTGTTTCGGTACATACATCTTCATTTTTTTCTAGTAATAAAAATTCACCTTTTTTCTTTGATAGGTGGGCTGCTACTGACGCTCCAACAACTCCTCCACCTATAATTATTACATCAAACATCTTTGCTCCTTAAAAATCCTATAAAAAAAAGCAAGCAAAAGTAGCTATACTTTTACTCGCTTATCTCTGTTTTATTAACTTACTTTGATTATATCACAATTTTAATTTTCAATCAAATTTATTCTTCATAGTGCTTAGCCCAGTCAAATGACCTGCCGATGGCTCTTTGCCAATTTCTATCCTTCTTATCTCTTTCTTCCTTGGAGATTTGTGGTTGAAATTCCTTATCTACAAGTCTAAACTCTCTGATTTCATCCTTATCCTTATAGAACCCTGTAGCAAGACCTGCTAGGTAAGATGCTCCTAGGGCTGTTGTTTCAAGTGTTTTTGGTCTTTCTACCTTTGATTGGATCATGTCTGCTTGAAATTGCATAAGGAAATTATTAGCACTTGCACCACCATCTACCTTTAGTTCGTGGAGGGCATGGCCTGCATCTCTTTGCATAGCCTCTAATACATCATTTGTAAGATAGGCAAGAGATTCTAGGGTCGCCCTTACTATGTGGTATTTATTTGTGCCACGACTTAGGCCAATTATTGTGCCCCTTGCATATGGATCCCAATATGGAGCACCAAGTCCTGTAAAGGCTGGCACTACATAGCAACCATTTGTATCATCTACTTTTGTGGCCATATATTCTGTATCATCAGCAGCATCAACTATCCTTAGTTGGTCTCTTAGCCACTGGATGGCAGAGCCTGCAACAAAGATTGACCCTTCAAGGGCATAGTCTACCTTGCCTTCTTCAAGGCCCCAGGCAATTGTTGTTACAAGGCCGTTGTCTGATTTTACAGCTTCATCTCCAGTATTCATTAGTAGGAAGGCACCTGTACCATAGGTATTTTTAGCATCTCCCTTTTCAAAACATGTTTGACCAAATAAGGCTGCTTGCTGGTCACCTGCTATACCTGCTATCTTGATTTCGCCATCAAAGTAGCCTGGGAAGGTTGTACCATATACATAAGAAGATGGTTTGACTTCTGGGAGCATGCATTTTGGAATATTAAGCATAGATAGAAGTTCATCATCCCATTCTAGGGTGTGGATGTTGAAGATCATTGTTCTTGAAGCATTTGAATAATCTGTAACGTGTACTTTGCCACGAGTTAGGTTATAAACTAGCCAAGTATCTACAGTACCAAAGAGTAATTCTCCATTTTCAGCTCTTTCTTGGCCGTTTTCTATGTGATCAAGAATCCATCTAATCTTTGTAGCTGAGAAATATGGGTCTACAACAAGGCCTGTTTTTTCTTGAATCATGCCCCTGTAGCCATCTTCAACCAGCTTATCAGCCATGTCTGCGGTTCTTCTACATTGCCAAACGATTGCATTATAAACAGGTTTTCCAGTGTCCTTTTCCCAAACTATGGTTGTTTCTCTTTGGTTTGTAATTCCAATGGCCTCAATATCTTTCGCCTCAATTCCAAGTTTTGCCATAGCCTCAGTGCATACACCTATTTGAGTGGACCATATTTCTGTAGCATCGTGCTCTACCCAGCCTGGATGTGGGAAAAATTGTGTAAATTCTTTTTGGGCGACAGACATTATCTCGCCCTTTTTATTAAAAATTATCGCCCTATTGCTTGTTGTTCCGGCATCTAATGCCATAATATATTTTGTCATAACCAATCCTTACATTTTCCAAATTTTAGTATTTGATGATGATACTCCAATAGCCCCTGCCTTTAGGGCTGCCATAGCATCTTCCTTATCTCTGATGAGCCCTCCACCAATAAGTGGCACCTGGCTCCAGCCTGTAATTTCTTCGATGATTTTAGGCATTATACCTGGCAAAATTTCTAGAAGATCAGCAGAGGTGTTTTTGATTGTATCCTTGACACTTTCATAAGATAAGCTATCCAAGAGAAAAAATCTTAAGACAGACTTAAGGCCAATCTTCCTAGCTTCATAGGCATTTTGTGCCCTTGTTGTAATTATTCCGTCAGCTTCTGTGTATTTTTTGATAAAACTAGGTGAATAGCGAGATGATGACAATCCTTCTATTAGGCCTTCGTGAACAAAGACTATCTTATTCTTAGACTTTAATTTCTTGACTATGGTAGGAAGACTTTCTATATTGCCATATAATACAAAAACTAATTTATTATCTGAATATTCTTCCTTAAGACTCTCTCTTAAGTCTTTACCATCTTTGATAGCCATTATTATTGGATTTTCATATAATTCTTCTCTTATATCTAGCATATCTCTCCTCAAAACACACAAAACGAGCCTAATCTTAATCAAGCTCGTTTCTCTCATCTATTATAACATATTAATATATTATCACATTTGCTAATTTTTTGCAAGTGTTTTCATAAAATAATCTTAGCTAAGAAAAAAGTTCTAACTCTGATTCAGTTAGGTCTCTATAGTCACCCTCACCAAGATATGGGTCAAGCTTTAGATTACCTATGGCTATTCTTTTTAAATTTACAACTTCATTGCCTAGGTTTGAAAAGAGTCTTTTAACCAAGTGGAACTTTCCTTCTGTAACCCTGACAAGAGCCTTGTTTGGCTCTAGGATTTCTAAATCAGCAGGCCTTGCTGTATAATCGTCCTCTTTTATATAGACTCCCTTTTTAAATTCTTCGATAAAGCTTTCATCAATTGGATCTCTTGTGATGGCCTCATAGGTCTTTGTAATATTTGAATTTGGACTTGTTATCTTATGAATGAGTTTACCATCTGTCGATAGAATTAAAAGGCCAGTTGTATCCCTATCTAGCCTACCTGCTATTGATAGGTCATAATCTAGGTAAAAATCATCCAAAAGGTCAATTACGGTTTGATCCTCATCCTTTGTGGCTGATAATACCCCTGCTGGCTTATTCATCATTAGATGGATATTTTCTATATATTCCACAAAATGGCCCATATAGTAGACTTCGTCTACATAAGGGTCTACCTTTGTTGATGAATCCTTCACAGTCTCCCCATTTATAACTAGGGCTCCTTTTTTTGCATTTCTTTTTATATTTTTCCTGGTATCAAGGCCGGTATTGCCTATCATCTTGTCGACTCTCATTTTCTCCCCTTTTCTAGGATATTTGCCATAGCCTGGCTTAGACTATCATATGATTTGTAAAAATCCTCAAGATAGTCCCTACCCTGATCTGTTATATAGTAATATTTTCTCTTAGGACCTATATCTGATTTCCTGTAGGTGCCTAGGATTAGGCCTTTTTTGATAAGCCTAGTCAAGATTGGGTAGACAGTTCCTTCTGTCATATTGTAAAAACCATTTAGCTTGAGTTCTTCGATTATTTCATAGCCGTAGGTTTCCTTATTTTTGATTATATGCAGGATTATCCCGTCGATTAATCCCTTTAGCATTTGCGAATCTATCATTTTATCACCTAGCTATATTGTATTACATAGTAGACTTTTATCAATCTCTTTTGCAAAAATACTTCATCTGACAATACTTGCATTTATCCTCATCTTCGGTCCTTCTTAGGGTGAGGTTTTCATCGATTAGCTTTGCTATTTTGTCAATCTCATTTATATCAAAATCTGTTGGGGCTACTTCTATGAGCCTATCTTCTTCTATAAAATAAAGATACATCTTGCCCACATCCTTGCCTGTGGCCTTGACTAGGTGCCTGTAGGTCATGAGCTGATTTTTGTAGGCTTCGATAAAATCTTCCTTATAGGATCCTGTTTTTATATCCAAAATTGACCCGTCTTTTAGGCCTATATCCACCTTTCCCTGGAGAATATAGAAGTTTCTATCTAGCTTATAATTTGCTTCCACAGAATCTATTTCAAAGTCTCTTTTGGAAAAATTGTCCAAAGGCTCCTTATATTTTGGATTGGCCTTAAGAAAGGCTTCTAACTTTTCCTTATCTTCTGGCCTTAAGGCCATGTATTCGGCAAGCTTATGGGTATTGGTACCAAAAGAGAGGGCTTCTGTCTTTAGGGCTTTAAAATCAAATTCTCTGATAAACCTGTAGGATAAAGGACAAGACTTGTAGACTTCTATATCTGTTGTGTAGGCTAGGGTCTTCTTTTCTTTCTCTTCTTCGCTTCGTTTGAAGTCTATTGTTTTTAAAATAGAACTAGGAGGATATCTTTTTGCAAAATTTGTTAGCCTTACATCTTTATTGTTATCAAGCAAAACCAGGAGGTTTTTGGCCCTAGTAAAGCCTGTATAGTATTTCCTATAAAAATCTTTTACGAAAGTAAAGTCCTTTGGGTCTCTCTTTGCTAGGAAATCATTGGTATTTGCCCTTGGCTTATCATAAAGACCTGATATAAAGACTGTATCAAACTCAAGACCCTTGGCCTGGTGGATGGTCATGAAATTTACCGCATCCTTGTGACTTTCAAGGTCTTTTAATTCTTCAATGGCCTTTGATGAGTAAAGGTGGAAGATATAAGCTTCTACAAATTCCTGGTAATAATCTTCACCCCTATCACTTCCATAAATCTCATCAAAATCCCTTGCAGCTCCTATGAAGGCAGAAATATTTGTAATCTCCCTTAAGGCTTCCATTTCCTTTTCTTCTTTTATAAGAAAGGCCCTAAAATAATCAAGACCTAGAGCTTGGTAGAGGAGATTTGTGACAGGTATATCAGCGTCCTTTTTAGAATCGATAAAGTCCATGATTTCTTTGTTTTGAACTAAAGAAAGATCGTTATTAAGGTCAAAAAGATAATTCATGTAGGCAATTTTTGCCTTGGCATCTCTGCCATAAGCATTGGCCGGGTCTTCATAATATGGACTAAGACCTACTAGCTTCATTAGAATAAAGACAAGGGCTCTTATCTCGCTTCTTTCAAAATATTTTGCAGACTTCTTATTTAAAACCCTTAGGCCATTTGCTTCAAAAAAAGCTTGGAGATTATTTACATAATCATTTCCCAAGGATGGGAATAAAAAGGCGATTTGGCCAAGATTTATATAGGTAGATAAAATTTTTACAACCTTCAATAAATTGCCATATTCATAGGCCCTAGCCCTAACTATTGTATTTGGATTAGATTCCTTAGCCTTGGCCCTGAGATTTTTATCTATTATATCCTTAGCACCCAAGCTTTTAAGCCAAGCACTCGCCCCATCTAGGATGTGTTGGTTGGATCTGTAATTGATATCAAGCCTATAAATATTTGCCCTATAGCCCTTGGCCTTATAGAAATTGTCGCTAAAATTGGTTAAGTTTTTTGGATCTGCCCCCCTAAAGGCATATAGGGACTGGTCATCGTCTCCAAAGACCATGATTTCCTTATCCCTGACTAGCTTAAAGGCAATCTCCTGCTGGATGTGGTTGGTGTCTTGGTATTCATCGACTATGACAAAATCAATGGCAGACCTGATTTCCTCACCCCTTACAGGGTCATCTAAGAGCCTATAAAAATCCCTTAAAATCATCTGGAAATTGACTAGATTTCTGTCTGTTAATATTTTTTCATGAGTGAGGAAAATTTTGCCAGCAAAGGCCTCTTTTGGGTCCTCGCTTGCTAGGAGTTTTAGGGGGTCGTAGAGCTTATTTGTTATTTCTTCGTAGATGTTTTTTATGGCAAAGACGTCGTTGTAGTCTATAAAAATATCATAGTCTGGGATTTTTTTGTAAAGGTCCAGATTTTTTTCAATTATATAGGTCTCCATCACCGTATCAATGATGGTCTTATCTAGGAAATTCTCATCAAGGACTGGGTATTTTTCCATAAAATCAAGTGCCAAGGAGTGGAAGTTTCCTATCATCATATCTTTAAGCTCGGCTCTTATCCCTTCGTTTTTAAATTCAGAAATAATCCTGGTAGAAAGCTCCTTGGCAGCCTTTTTGGTAAAGGTTGTAATTAGAATCCTATTTGCCTGATAGCCCTCATTTTTTATAAGGCTTACTACTTTTTTGACTATGGTAAAGGTTTTACCAGTGCCAGGGCCAGCAATTACTGCAGCAGGAGTTCTGGCCTTGTTTATGATTATATCTTGCTTTTCATTAATCATAGGATCAACTCATAGGCTATTCTCGGCTTTTTCTTACCTTCTTCATCAATTGAAATTTTTCCAATTTCCTTAAAACCAAACTTATTTAATAAGGACCTCATCCTAAAATTATCCTGGTGGGTATCTATCCTTAGGCTATCAAGATTTTGATTAACTCCATACTTTAAAATCTCCATCATAAATCTAGACCCAAGTCCCTTTTCACGACTTTCCACATCTACTGCAAAGGTGTGGATGGTGATGTAATTTTCTCCCTTAAAATTATCTTCAAGGTCTTCATAAGCTGCCTCTTTATCATCTGAAAGATAGGCATAGGCCATAAGATCTCCCTTATCTTCGTAGACATAAGACTTGCCTTTAATAATTTGATTACAAAGAAAATCCCTATTCATAGACCCAATCTGCCATTGGTCTATACCATCTTCCTTTAGGGCTTTTTTAGCATTTTCTATTATGTATTCAATTTTGTTTATATCTTTAATTTCTGCTCTTCTCATGAAAATATTATACCATAAAAGCTTCTTATCGTTGTTATAATCTTGACAGAGTGATATAATTATAAGAGATAAGCAAAATATGAAAGGATAATAAATGTACGATTACTTAATTATAGGAAATGGTATAGCTGGTCTATCAGCTGCAGAAGAAATTAGAAAACACGAAGATACAGCGACTATACTCATAGTATCTGATGAAAAGGGTCATACCTATTGGAGAACAAGGCTATCAGAGCTAATTGCCAAGGACTTTAACGATGATGAAATCCTTGTCAAGAAAGACCCTTGGTATAATGACAGGCGCATTGAGGAAAGATTTAATACAAAGGTTTTAAAAATAGATAAGGACAAGAAGATTGCCTACCTTGAAGATGGAGAAGAAATCGAATATGGCAAGGTCCTAATTGCTACAGGAGCTCATGCCTTTATCCCACCTATCAAAAACGCTGACAGCCAAGGTGTTTTTGCTATAAGAAGCTCAGAAGACCTAGTAGAATTTAAAAATTATGTCAAAGATAAGAAAAAATTAGTTATAATCGGCGGTGGAATCCTAGGACTAGAAGCTGCTGATTCAGCCCACAAGCTAGGCCTTGATATCCTTGTAATTGAAGCCTTTGATTATCTACTAGCTAGACAGCTTGACAGAGACCTTTCAGGCAAATTAGAAAAGGCCCTAAATGAGATGGGAATTGAAACCCTAACAGGCAAAAATACCAAGGAAATCCTAATCGAAGATGGCCACGTTGTTGGAGTAAAGCTATCAGATGATTCAGAAATCAAAGCTGATGCCATCATGATTCAAGCAGGTGTAAGATCTAATATAGAAATCGCCCAAAACTCAGATCTAGCCACAGACAGGGGCATCCTAGTAGGAGAAGACCTAAAAGTAGAAGGCTATGACATCTATGCAGCAGGAGATGTGGCTCAAATAGATAATTTCACAATCGGACTTTGGACTGCCAGCATGGAAATGGGCAAGATTGCCGGTGCCAACATGACTGGAGAACATAGAACTTACGAAAAACCAAAACCATTCTCAACCCTCATGATTGGCGACATCAAGCTATTTTCTGCAGGAATGAATTCTGGCGAAGGAATCGAAGAAGAAAAAATCGAAAAAGACGGAAAAATCTACAAACTCTTTAAAAATGGAGATAAGTTTGTAGGCGGTATCCTTTGGGGAGATATAAAATACCAAATGGATGTCAAAGCTATAGTCTTTGAAGGCAAAGATCCAGCTGAGACAAAACTAGGCGCAGAAATATTTGGTCTTTAATTTAAAAAAATCCAAGATGATCATAAGGATCGTCTTGGATTTTTTCTTGCTTAATTTTATTGATTTGTTAAGTTTAATTTTCTTAAAAGAGTCATAAAGACTGATAGGACAACTGCTACAACAGATGCTAGAACCATGCCTGATAGGTTTATTGACCCAAACTTAATTGATAGGCCTGAAAGACCAGCTATAAATATTACTGATGTTAGAACTAGGTTTATAGATTTTGAATAATCGATCCTTTGATCTACCAAAAGCCTGATGCCGCTTGTACCGATCATTCCGTAAAGTAGGAAGGTTACCCCGCCGATGACATTGCCTGGAATGGTTGAGATGAAGGCTGCAAGTGGTCCAAAGAAGGCCATAAGGATTGAAACTACAGCAGCTCCTCCTATAACTTGGACTGAATAAACTCCAGTAATAGCCATAACCCCGATGTTTTCACCATAAGTTGTGGTTGGAACACCACCTACAAGACCTGAAATGGCTGTAGAGAAGTTATCTGCAAAGATTGACCTGTGTAGGCCAGGATCTTTTAGAAGGTCCTTGCCGACAATATTTGAAGTTACAACTTGGTGGGAAATGTGCTCGCTTGTTATAACAAGAATTACTGGTAGCATAGCAAGGATTGATTCTACTGAAAACTTAGCCAAGTGGAAGTTTGGCATAGTAAATAGCTTAGCTTCAAGAACTGGTGTAAAGTCAACCATATCAAAAAATACTGCTGAAATATAACCTACAATTATGGCAATTAGGATAGGAATTGTTGAGAAAAATCCCTTAAAGGCTACAGAACCAATAATAGCTGTAAGTAAGGTTATAGCAAAGACTATAAAGTCCTTAGAGCTAGCTGTATCTGTCATAAGGTTAGCACCAATGGCACCTCCTGTGACGGTATTGCCTGCAAGCTCAAAACCAATTAAGGCTACAACAGCACCCATGGCAGCAGGTGGCAATACTACATCAATCCATTTTATACCAAACTTATAGATAATATAGGCCATGATACAACCCAAAATTCCGACTACAACAAAGGCACCTTGCGCATATTCAAATCCTTGTTTTGCAATAATAGCTGTACCTGGTGCTAAAAATGCAAATGAGGAACCCAAATAAGCAGGTGCCTTGCCTTTAGTAATAAGTATAAATAATAATGTTCCAATACCATTCATAAGAAGAACGATTCCTGGGTTAATTTGAAATAAAATAGGAACTAAAACAGATGCCCCAAACATTGCAAAAGTATGTTGCAAAGATAGCGGCAATAGTAATTTAGCTGGAACCTTGTCATCAATATGATAGATTTTCTTTTCTTTAGACATAAATACCTCCATAAATTTTTCGAGATCTAGGACCCCAAACTTCCTATATAATACCCAAATAAGTATGCTTTGTCAATGAAGAAAAAGAAAAGTTTTGCAAATAATTTTATAAGAAATTAAGCTTGAGAAAGTAAGGCAGTGAATGTGGTTTAGATTTATTTTAGATAAAAATATGATATAATATATATGTTATCATCGGCCCACTAGGGTGGGAGGAGGTGATGTTATGCATTTTTTCATTGAGTTCATAATTGCTGTCGCAGCAGAGATAACTGGTTACTATCTATGCAAGTGGCTTGATAGCAAAAATAACGATGATAACTAGAGCACAAAAAGAGACGAGCTAGCGACTCGTCTCTTTTAGTATGCCATGCATATCATTGAGTTCATGGTTAGTACCATTATACCTAAAATACCAAATATTTCAATATTTAGATAGTTCTAGATTATCTAAAAAAGAACAAGCCACAGCTCGTCCTTTTTTCGTTCACAATGGAACTAATATCCCTTTGGTTAGTATTATTATACCCAAAACACTGAATATTTCAATATCCATGATAATTCTGGGTTGAATAAATTACTTATTCTAATTCTTCGCCATTGAAGGCATCTATGAAGTCGTCCTTGGCTCTGTTGGCTTTTTCTTTAGCCCTATCTACACCGCCTTTGACATTGTCGATTCCTTCTTTGACTTCTTTTTTATTTTTCTTTAATAGATAGGCTCCTGCCCCTATTAGGAAGGCTCCCTTTGCTATTCTTGAAATAATATTTGGTTTATCTTTGTAGTTGCTTTCTTTAAACATTTTAGATCCTCTTTTCTTTTTATCATCTTTTAAAGCGTCGGTAATCTTATCTGCCGCCGCTATAGCTGCAAGTTTCTTAAATAATCCCATAAGATACTTCCTTTCTAAGATAATACTTATCTTAAATATTTTATACCCACTTTTTCCTAATCTCTAACAAGTGGCATAGACATACATCTTGGACCACCCCTACCGACTGTAAGGGTTGAAGAATCTAGCTTTATAACCTCTATATCATTTAATTCTAGCATCCTATTTGTTACATTATTTCTCTTATAGACTATGACCTTGCCTGGAGCGATGGCTAGGGTGTTTGACCCGTCTGTCCACTGTTCACGAAGGGCTGCTATTGGGTCTCCTCCCCCACATGGCAAGAGATTAATCTTATCAAGACCAAGGGCATCCTTAAGTAGGTCATCTAGGCTCTTATCCATCTGCTCGCTTACAAGTTCTCCATTTTTTGATGTAAAGCTTACTGCATGGAAGCTTGAGATAATTCCAGGATGGTAGGTAAAGGTATCAAAATCTATCTGGGTGAAGACCGTATCAAGGTGCATGTAGGCCCTCTCATTTGGAATATTTACAGCAAGAACTTGCTTAACTTCGTTATTTTCATCAAAAATTAGATTTCTAGCAAGCTTTTCTATAGCGTCGATTTCAGTTCTCTGGCTAATACCAACCATGACTAGGTTTTCGTTGATATTTAGTATATCACCACCTTCTATGTGCTTATCTTCATGTCTGCCATAATAGTCTTTGATATCCTTATATTCTGGGTGGTATTTGAAGATATAATCAGCATAGATAGTCTCACGAGACCTGGTTACAGAATACATGGCATTTATTGAAACACCATTTGCTATTGATGAAAAAGGGTCTCTGGTGAAGTATAAGTTTGGCATAGGATTGATAGCTGTATATCTTTCATGGCTTACAACCCTATCTCTAAGATGGTTAAAGGAATCAATTTCTGCAAGGCTAATGCCTGCCATAGTTTTTTCTACAAACTCTTTATTATCCTTAATACTTTCTAAAAGATTCTTAGATTCCTTAAAAATATCAGCATTGACAATGCCTGCCTCATCTAAATATTCTTTTAAAAACTTCTCCCTAAGGCCATCATTTGCACTAAGAGTTTCAGCCATAAGGTCTTCAAGATAAACAACTTCCACCATATTATCCCTAAAAATCTTTGCAAAATCATCATGCTCTTCCTGGGCCTTTTCTAGATCAGGAATATCATCAAATAAAAGCTCATCTAGTAGGTTAGGGGTAAGGTTTAAAAGCTCATCTCCAGGTCTGTGTAGCATAACCTTCTTAAGGGTCTTGATCTCGTTATTTACATTAATTATTGCCATATCTCCTCCAAAATATTTTTTAAAAAAGGGACTATTGTAGACAAAACTACAAAAGTCCCTATTATCAACCGGTATAAGCCGATATCTTTAATTTTCTTAAGCTTATTATATCACGATTTTTCATTTTCGGCTAATATTGTTATATTTTTATCAATTAGTACTAAAAAAAGACCAGCTAAGTGCTGGTCCCAAAGTCAGGCTGCGAATACCCAACCTTAAATATAAGTCTGCTAGACTTCTTGTTATTATTATATATGTTTTTTCAAAACTCTCAATAAAGTGAGATTCTCGAAATCATTCTTGCTATCGCAGTGAATAGTTAGCCCTCCGGCGCAATGAGGACTGGTCACTATATTTGCAAATGGCTAGATAAAGCTAGCCCGTCTGGCTCCTGGAAGACCCTCCACGGAGTGGTCAAGCGAAGCTTGATTTTATAGATGATAATTAGCCTAGAAATAAAAAGACGAGCGTGAGGGCTCGTCTTTTTATGGTCAAACCATGCTATGATTTTCGAAATCATGGTTAGTAGTATTATACTTATACATATTAATATTTCAACAACGTCATTTATACATAAACTACTAATATTATATAAATCTAAAAAAGACCAGCTGGCCGCTGGTCTCTTGTTTTATTATTGGAAATCTGCTTCGAATTGACCTTTGAATGCTTCCATTTCTGCTTTTACGTCAGCATCTGGGTTTGATAGGATTTCTTCTAATTTTGTTGCTATGTCGTTGTAGGCTTGTTGGCTGCCTGGTACAAGTGGTCTTGAGAATAATTTCTCACTTGCTGGTGCTAGGATTGGAGCTATTTTTGACTCTGAATTTTTGTATTCATCGCTTTCTACAGCGCTCTTTCTAGCTGGCATGTAACCTGTTGCTAGACCAAATTTAATTTGTGCTTCTTTGCTTGCTAGGTATTTTATAAATTTGAATGCTGCGTCTTTTTCTTCATCGCTTGCACCTTCAAACATATATACATTTGTACCTTGTTGTACAGCTTTATCAGATGGATATGGCATTACATCGTAGGTGAATTTATCTTCTACACCTTCTTTTACATATACTTCACCAGCATTTGATCCAATATAGCCTGCTAGTTGTTCATTGGCAAATGGACCTGATAGGTATTGGTCTGTTCCTGCTATTCTGAAGTAGCCTTCTTTGATACCATCTAGGTAATAATTAACCGCTTCGATTGACTCAGGACTTGTTACATCTAAGTCTGGACCAAAGTCTATGCCTTTGTTTTTAAGGTAGGTTACGTAGAAGTTTGATAGAGAGTCCCAACCGAAAGCTGGAATGCCTTTTTCTTCTTTGATTTTCTTTGCTACTTCTTTTAGCTCTTCAAAGTTTGTTGGGTTTTCTAGTTTTAGTTCGTCAAAGATATCTTTGTTGTACCAAAGAACTTCTGTTGATTTGTTAAATGGTAGTCCTATGATTTTGCCATCTTGTTCGATTTCGTTTCTTACGCCTTCAAAGATGTCATCATAATCTTCAATTCCTCCTTCGCCTTTTACCCTATCTGTTAGGTCAGCTACCATGCCTGCATCGCTAAATTGTAGCATCCAGTCAGGATAAGCTTGAGTTATAGTTGGAAGGTCTTTAGGTGATTGCATTGTTGCAACTAGGATTTGGTTAAGATCACCATATCCACCTTGGTGTTGAAGTGTTACTTTTATATCTGGGTTTTCTTTTTCAAAGTCAGCTACGATTGCTTCTAGAGCTTCACCTTGACCGCCACCCATTGCATGCCAGAATTTGATTTCTGTTTGGCCTTCTTTGGCTGGTTCTGTTTTTTCTTCTTTAGAATCTTCTGCTTTTTTAGATTCTTCTACCTTAGTCTCTTCTTTAGGAGCCTCGTTTGATGTAGATCCACATGCTGAAAATACTCCTAGACTTAAGACTAGCGCTGCTAATAATGATAATTTCTTTTTCATTTTTACCCCTTATTTCTCCTTTTTAAAGGTGCTTCTCGGCTAATTATTTAGCTACGTTCTTACAATAAATATATACCCCTCTAGGGATTTTTTTCAAGATTAACCTTTTATACCTCCAAATGATACTCCTCTTAGGATTTGCTTCCTGAAGATAAAGTAAAGTATTAGGATTGGTAAGATTGTAATGGTTGATGCTGCCATTTGTAGGTGGATTAATTGACCTGCTTCTGTGGCAAATGATGATAGACCATTTGATATTAGCCTCATCTTTGTTGTGTTTGTTACAAGGATTGGCCATAAGAATGAGTTCCAACCTGTGATGAAGTTAAGCAGGCCTATGGTAAATAGGTTTTGCTTACACATCGGTATCATAACCCTTCTTATAAATTCAAAGTCGCTTGCCCCATCTACCTTGGCTGCATTATAAAATTCCATTGGGACAGATTTTAAAAATTCTTTTAGGTAGAATATATAAAATACTGATGCCAAAAATGGGATTATTAGTGCTGTGTAGGTATCTAATAGACCTAGCTTGGCTATGGTTGAATAATTGGTGAAAATTATTATTTCAAAAGGAACCATTAATAAGGCTAGCATGAAATTTTGTAAGACTGTTTTCCCCTTAAAGTTTAGGAAATTTAGGGCAAAAGCTGCAAGTACTGTTGTAATTAGAGTTCCCATAGTATTTATTAGGGATACAAATACTGTATTTACAAAATATCTTGCGAATGGGGCTGCCTTCATGGCCTCTACATAGTTTGCAAATTGTGGGGCCTTTGGTAAAAGCTTAGGCGGAATCTGTGTTACCTCTCCAAAACTCATTAATGATGATGATATCATGTACAAAAATGGGAAGAGGGTTACAGCTGCCATTATTATTATAAATATGAATGATAAAACTTTTAATACTTTTCTCATTTTAACCTACCTTGATATCATCTTTATTATTTTTCTTTGAGCAAAGGTTAGGACTAATAGGAAGAGAAAGAGTAGGACTGCTGCAGCCATGGCCTGGCCGTACCTATATTCTACATAAAACTTCCTATAAATATAAAATACTGCTGTTATCAGCCTATTTCCCACACCTGCCTTGCCATTAAAGAGGGCAAAAATCTGGTTATAAACCTTAAAGGCTGAAATAAAACTTGTCAAAAACAAAAATGTGATTATGCTTGTAAGCTGTGGGAGGGTTATCTTTTTAAATTGCTCCCAGCCGCTTGCCCCGAAGGTGTCGGCTATCTTATAATAAGACTCATCTATTCCCCTAAGGCCTGATAAGATTACGATTATATTAAAGGCGAGGGCATTCCACACACCAAATATAATGGCTGCTAGCATGTTGTAGTCAGGATTGTTTAAAAAATCAATTGGACCTATACCCACAAAGGATAGCATGTGGTTGATAAAACCATATTTGCCATTAAATAAATACCTAAATACGATACCTACAGCGATTACACTTGTTAGGTAAGGTATAAAAAATATTGTCTCAAAAAACTTATCTCCCTTAATTTTCTCATTTAGGATTAGGGCTATAAACATGGAAATGATTATAGACAAAGGCACGACTGTGACCGAATAAATCAAAGTATTTTTCATAGCCAGCCTAAATAATTTGTCATTTAGGACAATAGGGAAATTTTGAAAGCCAACATAGGTTGGATTCATGATGTTATTGTTGTGAACACTCATGTAGAAGGTTCTAATAAGTGGATATACGTTAAATACCAGTATAAAGAATAAGGCAGGAAGCAAATATAACCAAGCCTTGTTGGTCCTTTCTGCCCTGTAGGAGGACTTTTTCTTCATTAGTAGACTCTCTTTCCATCTTCTTCAAATATATAGATTGCCTTATGATCAATTGAAACTCTAATCTTTTCCCCATCTTTTATATCAAGGGCTGAATCGACAACCATCCTTGATGCCTGGCCTAGGATATTAAAATGCAAGATCATATAACGACCTATCATTTCCCTAGTTTCTACTTCTATTTCTAGATCCCCATTTGGATCAAGCTTGAAATGTTCAGGCCTGATTCCTACTAGGTAGGTATCCTTATCAAGACTTGCCTTTTTTCTATCTTCGATAAGCTTTGATTTATCTAAGAATAGATTGTCCCTGCTTATAGAATCTTTTGTATTATCAAGCTCGTAAATATTTATTATAGGATTGCCAATAAATTTAGCTACAAAGAGATTTGCAGGCTCTAGATATAGATTTTGTGGCTTATCAAATTGTTGGATGACACCCTTATCCATTAGGGCTATGTAGTCACTAATTGATAGGGCTTCTTCTTGGTCGTGGGTTACAAATACTGTGGTAACACCTACAGACTTTACTATATTTCTAATCTCTTCTCTGATAGATAGCCTTAGCCTTGCATCAAGATTACTTAAAGGCTCATCTAGAAGTAGGGTCTTAGGATTTTTAACTAAAGCTCTAGCTATAGCCACCCTTTGTTGCTGACCACCAGATATTTGGCTAGGCTTCTTATCCTTTATATCTGTAATATAGGTAAGGTCCATATATTTTTGGGCTCTTTTAATAGCTTCTTCCTTTTTAATCTTATGCTCTCCTACAGTTAGGGGAAAGATTATATTTTCAAGGACTGTCATATGCGGATATAGGGCATAATTTTGAAATACCATTCCTATATCACGATCTTTTGGGTGAAGATTTACAATCGAATCATTATCAAATAGGATATCTCCCTCAGTTGGGTCAAGTATACCAGCTATAATATTTAGGATTGTAGACTTACCACAACCAGAAGGACCAAGAAGGGTCACAAGGGCTCCTTCTTCTATATCAAGATTGACAGATTTTAAGGCTTCATAGCCATTTTCATAAACTTTTCTTAAATTTTTGATATTAATCATTTAATCCTCTTTCATACCAATGGGAATTTTAGTAATAGATACAACATCACAACCATCAAAATTATACCGATCAGGGTAAAAGCATCGATTTGCTTTTTTAAAGCCATGATGACTAGGGATATTGATAATAAAAATAACAATAAATATAATTGCACAAACAAATCACTAGCCGGGCTTATAATCGATATAAATAGGGCTATTGCGGCAAGTAAAGCTGTCACAATGCTGACATAGGCATATACCCTTTTGCCATCTATTATGAAGTTAATTAAGCTAATTACAGCTGTCACCGCAAAGATTGGCATAAAGATATTTTTTAAAAATATAATTATCATTTAAACCTCTCTATTTTAATTATAACATATCTTTTAAATTTTTTTACAAAAATAAGGGCCTAAAGCTAAAAGAATATTTTTTATATTTGCCTTATGAATTATAAAATCTTCTATGAGCCAGTAAGGAGACGCCTTATAGCCTATTTAAGATTTATTCTTTTGCTTAGTACCCTTCTTTGTTATTTATTTTTTAATGAGTAGGTCACTTCTTATATAACCTGTTTTGCCATTTACTGTTACCCTTGTCCAGCCTTCTGTTTCGCCTAGGTTTAGGATCTCATCATTTGGTCCTACTTCAGCTACTATGGATGAGTTTTCTGATGGAGCAAGCCTCATATTTACACTGTCTTTTACCATCACTTCTACCCCTTCTTCTAGGTCTCTGCCAAGGTCTTTTTCTTCTTCTACCTCTTTTTGCAAATCAGCTTCTTCTTGCTTTTTATCTTCTGTATTTGCTTCTTCTGCTACTTGGCCTTCTTCTCCTTGGGGATGTCTTAATGATACATAAGAATCATTTTGGCAAGAAGCTAAGAAAATTACAAGACCTAAGATCAAAAGTGTTTTGATTTTTTTCATTAATTGCCTCCAAATAAGTCGTCTAGTTCATCGCTTTGGTATTCATAATCTGTAACTACCACGCCAAGGATTTTAGCCCCTGTGCTTTCTAGTTGGTCAACAGATTCTTCAAGGAGATAGGTTCTTGTTGCTTCTTCATTGGTTAGGATTACTGTCTTATCAGCTAGGCCACAAAATACATTTGCCTCTGCTATGTCAATATTTTCCTTTGTGTTTACAAAGATATAGTCGTATTTTACCATAGCTTCATCAAAAAAACTTTTGATTGCTGATGGTTCTAGATACATATCTTCATAATCAGCTACCCTACCTGTCATAAGAAGGTGGAGATTATCATTTTCCTTTACCAAAACTTCATCAAGGGAATAATCCCCTAGCAGGCAATCTACAAAGCCCCTCTTGTTATAGTAGCCCTTCATCTCCTCAAGCTCATCAGCCCTGAGATTGGCATCTATTACTAGGATTCTTTCGTTTTCTTCTGCTAAGTGGCCGCCCATTACTAAGATTGTATTTATCTTATTTGTCTTATCATCTGTCGCAGTGAAGGCTACTATAGCATCTGCTGGATCAAGCTTGCTTGTTAGCTTATCTTCTAGATTGTAGAAGGCTTGGAGAAGTATCTCTCTTCTCTCGTCTACTTTTTTTCTTCTAAACATCTAAATCTCCAATCTTATACTTAGGAAGCTTGCCTAGAATTTCTAGCTTGCTTGAAGCCTTGCTTGCTTCTTCTTTTAGAGGTGAAGCAAAAACTATTTCTTCTCCCTCATCTTCCTGCTCATCTACCGCTTCTTTGGCCAAGTCTATAGCATTTCTGTCGATTTTTCTAGTTTCACCAAAGTCTTCTTCTCTATCTTCTATCTTCTCGATAGGTTGGGTGAAGGTTTCTTCCTTAATATCTTCCTTGATTTCTTCTTGTTTTTTGATTTCTTTTTTGTTTTTTTCTACTTGCTTTTTAACTTTTTTTTCTTTTTGCTTGTAGTCTTTCTTTTCTTGTTTTTTAAGCTTGTTATTATATCTTTTAACTGATACAAAAGATCCTAATAGGTAAAGTAAGAATCCTAGGCCACCAGCAATACCTGCATAAGTTAGGCTATTGTCAATAGCCTTGGCATTTTCATAAGAATACTCCATTACATTTGCACCAGTATTGTAAATATTATTAATAACTGTTGCAGAAAGGTCTGCATATTCATCTGCCAAATCTTCTGCCCTAAGCTTGTTTGTGTCTGTGACTGATATGTCAACGACTGCAGAATTATCAAGAGCCTTTATCTTCATCTTGCTATCTAATTTTGATAGGGACCAATCTATCTTTAGATTATCCAAGGTCCTTTGTTTAATAGCATTAGAATTGATTACATTTGCAAAGTCATTTGCAGAATTTGCCTCATCTAAATTTTCTACTGAACTTGTCACAAGCTTTGTACTTGCCCTGTATTCCTTAAAGCCTGCAAAATTCAGACCAAAGTAAACAAGCATGGCCACAATTATTCCGGCTATAATTGATGACAAGGTAGCTTGAAACATCGATTTTTTATTTTCCATCTTCTCCTCCATATTGACTAGCACCTTCAAGCATGAGCTTGCGTGCTGCACTTTTTTCTACTTTTCTTAACATCTCAGGATGCCTTATTAAAAATTGTTCTATATAAAGCCTATAGGCCTTTGGAAATAAGGCCCTGGCAAGCTTTCCCTTATCTAGGAAAAACTTCTCATTAAAACCCTCAAACCAGGTCGACTCATCGTTGTAGACTCTTGCTATAAGGTCGGTATTAGTCCTTGCCTTTAGGCCGCTTCTTATGCAATCAAGGATAAATATTGAGTCTTCCCCCGAACCATTTTCTGTTCCTGCCCCAAAATTGGTATTGAGGTAGATATTTTTCCTAGCCACAGCCCTCCTATCAAAGGCAAAGTGGACAGAACCATAGGTCAGGCAATTATAAAAGCCAAGCTTCTTATTTTCCTTAACCTTTATAATCTCTCGACCATCCTGATAAATTATTGTCTTAAATACGAAAAAATCAACATCCGGATAGGAAATAAATCCATCCTTGACCCTGGCTAGGTAGCCTTCTTCAAAGACCTCATCATCATCGGCAAATATTACTATATCAGCATCTGAATTAAGTAGGCCTAGGTTTCTGCTTCTGGCAAGGCCCCTAGTATCTGTCGATATCATCCTCACCTTAAAATCATCTGTAACAATTTCTTCGTAGCCGTTGTGATCAGTCTGATTAATGATTAGGGCGTCACTTTCCAGATTAAACTTCTTATAAAAATCAATACTCTCCACATTCATAGCAGAGATTAATACTTCAACATTCATTATTTTCTAGTAGTCTCCGCCTTTTCCCAAGTTGGCTTAGAATAGCCTCTTAGCTCCCTATAAGCCCCTATTATTTGGGCAAGCATCATGGCACAATAATATCTTGGGAAGTAGAATATCTTGCTCTTTGCTCCTGATAATTGGCCAATTATTGCTAGGGCGTAAAAACCTATTTGCATCAAGAAAAATGACCCGTAGAATACTCCCTCTCCTAGTAGGAAGAAGTTAGTAACCAATAAAACTATATGAAAAAAGGCCTGCAAATATCTTAGGGTCTTGTGGTTGAAGGTAAAAAATGAAAACCATCCATATTCAAATATATTTAGCCTCTTGAGGTTGGTAAATATATTGGTAAGGATCCTTCTTTGCATCCTGACCTTTCTTTTAAATTCATCTGCTGTAGTCTGACCGGCCTTCTCAAAGGCCACAGCCTTTGGATTATAAAGGGCTCTCTTGTGATTTAGGGCTGCATATAAAGGAAGCTCATAGTCGTGGCTATTGACTAGGTCAATGTGCCTGTAGTCCTTTTTCCTTACAGCATAGATTGCCCCGTTGCCGTTGGTTATGGTCTTGATATTTGATTCGATTTTTCTCATCTTAAGCTCAAAATTCCAATAGGTATTTTCAGCTACAACAGATGAAATCTCATCATCTTCGTGATAGATCAAAGAGCCACACACATATTCTATATCGTCGTCTACAAAATAAGACACAAGCTCACTTATGGCATTTGACTTAAACATAGAATTGGCATCAGAAAAGACAATAATCTCGCCCTTAGCCACTTCCACCGCCTCGTTTTGGGCATTGGTCTTGCCAAGATGGTTTTTGACAGTGTTTATCCTGATATCATAGTCAGGATTATTTCTAATAAATTCTTCACAAATTTCAACTGTCCTATCTGTAGAAGAGTCATTTGCAATAATAACTTCATATGTTGGGTAGTCAGTTTGAATTATGTTTTCAAGCTTTTTTTCTATGACATCCTCTTCGTTGTAGGCAGAAATAATAACCGACACGCTAGGTTTGATAGAATAATCTTGGTCGTTTTTTCTTTTGATAAGCTTATCCAAAATCAAAAGAGTAAGAGGATAGCCTATCATCGCATAAAATAAGGCAACTCCTGCTAAGTAAAATAAAATTTTCATACACTTCTCCTATTATCTAATTATATTATAAAGGACCATACTATTTCAAGGAGAAGGGCCTTTTTTATTAGCATTTTGCTCAAATTTCTTATAAATAAAAAAACCTGCTAAAAAGCAGGCTAACTTAAAAAGTCAAAAACTCTAATTTTTTCAAATTAGGCATGCATAGGCACACCTGCATTCATCCTTAACTAATAAGGCTTAGATATATTATACTATTTTACACAAATCGCTTCATAAACGAAAAAATCTATTGCTTCTTTGGGAAATAAAAGGATAATATCTTAATAAAATAAGAAAGGAGTCATTATGAATATAAAATTAGACATCTTACAAAGCCTAGGCCTTGCAATCATCGCCCTTATCCTAGGCATGGGTCTAAAGAAGAAGTTTTCCTTCCTTAGGACCTTTTTCATCCCAGCCCCTGTAATAGGCGGCCTTCTTATAAGCCTTGTGGTTTTTATCCTAGGCCAAGCTGGACTTGCCTATTTTGAATTTGATAAAATCCTCCAAGACTTCTTTATGAATATATTTTTCACAGCCATCGGCCTTTCAGCATCCTTTGCCATGCTCAAAAGGTCTGGATCTCTTGGACTAAGGCTAGCACTAGCTATAATCATCCTTTTGCCCCTCCAAAATATAATCGGAGTCGCCCTTGCCAAAATCCTTGCCATAAATCCCCTCCACGGCATAGCCATGGGCTCTACATCCATGACAGGCGGAATAGGTTCAGCCATAAGCTTTGGCAAAATCATGGAAGATTTGGGAGCAAATGGGTCTACTTCAATAGGTGTTGCTGCTGCAACCTTCGGCCTGCTTGCTGGATCTCTTGTGGGTGGCCCTACAGCCAAAAGACTGATAAATAAATACACCCTAAAGACAAAGGGATCTCAGTCAGGTCTTGATAATAAGAAAATATCTGCCCTTATCAACCAAGAATCCCTCACCCAAGCCATAATCATAATCGGCCTTGCCGCACTTTTAGGGACATTTATCAATAAAATCCTAGCCCTAACCGGCCTCAACTTCCCATATTATGTGGGCTGCCAATTTGGAGGACTAATCGTAAGAAATATCTACGATGGCCTAAAAAAACCGATAAATATGACAAATATAGACACTGTGGGCAATATTTCCTTAAGCCTATTTTTATCCCTAGCCCTAATCAACCTCAACCTGAAAGCCATAATGAGCCTAGCTGGTCCTATGGTCATAATAATGATAGCCCAAGCTATCTTCATCAGCCTATACACAAGCCTAGTCACCTTCAACATCCTAGGCAGGGACTATGATGCAGCAGTCATGGTAGCTGGTCACTGCGGTGTAGGCCTTGGCCAAACCCCAAATGCCATGGCCAATATGGAAGCTATAATCGAAGAAAAGGGCCCAGCCGATGTGGCCATGTTTATCTTTCCAATAGTATTAGCTATTGCTGTTAACCTCACCAATCCTATAGTAATCACTTTCTTTATAAATACCTTCTCATAAAAAAACTGGCCCCTAGAGGTCAGTTTTTTCTCGCTTCGCTGCGAACCACTCTGCCTCTGCACCAGACCTTCCTCAATCTTCTTTCAGAAGATTGGGATAGGGCTTCGCGTGGGGCTCCTCAGCTACGGCATCAAGCCTACCAACCATTTGCTTCACAAATGGGGTTAGGCATAGATACGCGCCGGAGGGGCTTTCGAGCTTCGCTCGACCATTCCATGGAGGCCGCTCAGCTACTGCATTGGTATGGATACAATAAATAGTACAA
>NZ_JBGMEF010000037.1:0-28185 GCF_046365475.1 Anaerococcus kampingae | reverse complement strand
TTGTACAAATAGGTGTTGACAATCCACTGGGCTCGAAGCAAGGGTGTGGTGGTCGAAGATAAGGAAGTTTCCCTTGGAATGAAAATAGTGAGTAATTAACAATTTTAACATTAAAAAAATCCCTTCTATATATAGCCCTCTTATTTCCCAAAATCTCTACCAAAAAACTAGTCAAGATTTTACCTTGACTAGTCTTTTTTTGCTTATTTAATTTTCACACAGAAGGCGTCCCATGGGGCTAGGGTTTTTCTTTCTTTTACTTCTTCCACATCTGTGTTTGCTATTATTATTTCTTGGTAGGTATCCTTTAGTTCGAAGTTTTGCTCTTCTCCTGATAGGTTTACTACTACCAAATATTTCTCATCTTCTGTGCTTCTGTAGTAGGCAAATACCTTATCTGCTGTTTCTATTAGATCAAAGTCAGCATCTATTAGCCAATCATTATTTTTCCTCAAGTCTACTAGCTTTTTGTAGGTGTAGTAGATTGAATCCTTATCTGCTAGGGCCTTTTCTACGTTTATTTCCTTATAATTTGGATTTACTGCAAGCCAGGTCTTATCTGCATTTGAAAAACCTGCGTTTTTGCTAGCATCCCACTGCATTGGTGTTCTGGCGTTGTCCCTGCCTATTACTGATATCCTGTCAAGGATTGCCGCCATGTCTTCGCCCTTTTCTAGGCACTCATTGGCATAATTTATTGACTCTATGTCCTCAAAGTCGCTTAGGTCCATGAATGGGTAATTGGTCATGCCTATTTCTTCTCCCTGGTAGATGTAAGGAGTTCCTCTCATTAGGTGGAGGAGGATGGCGAAGGCCTTGGCTGATTTGACTCGGTTTTCTCCCTCATCTCCCCATAGGGATAGGACTCTTGGTAGGTCGTGGTTTTCCCAAAATAGGGAGTTCCAACCCTCACCTGGTGCAAGTTTATTCTGCCATTTGGCGAAAATTTGCTTTAATTTCTTCACATCTAGGTCTTTTTTGTAGAACCATTTTGCTTTTCCCTCTTCGTGGGATAGGCCGATGTGTTCAAATTGGAAGACCATTGATAGTTCTTTATTGTCTGGATTTGAATATTGTTGGGCAATTTCTGGGCTTGCTCCCCAGGTTTCGCCTACTGTAAGTAGGTCGTACTTTCCAAAGGTAGATGCGTTCATTTCCTTTAGATAGGTATGGAGCATTGGGCCATTTTCCCTGATTTCCTTATCAGGTACCTTTCCCAAAAGGTCGATTACATCCATCCTAAAGCCACCGATGCCCTTGTCTATCCAGAAATTCATCATGTCGTAGATTTCATGGCGGAGGTCCTCATTTTCCCAGTTGAGGTCTGGTTGCTTTTTGGAGAATAAATGGAGGTAATATTGACCAGATTTTTCGTCATATTGCCAAGCTGATCCTGAAAAAGCTGATTCTAATGAGTTTGGCTCATCTCTCCATATATAGAAGTCTCTCTTTGGGCTGTCTGGATTATCCCTTGCTTCTATAAACCAAGCGTGCTCATCTGATGTGTGGTTTACAACTAGGTCCATGATTATCTTGATGTCCCTCTTGTTTGCCTCGGCTAGGAGGGTGTCCATGTCATCCATATTGCCAAAAATATCTGCTATATCCCTGTAGTCTGAAATATCATAGCCATTATCATCCATCGGGCTCTTGTAGACTGGAGATAGCCAGATTGCCCCGATGCCTAGGTCCTTGAGGTAGTCAAGCTTGGAGATTATTCCCTTAAGATCTCCCATGCCGTCCCCGTTAGAATCCATGAAGGACCTTGGATATATTTGATAAATTGTAGTCTTATGCCACCAATGTTTTTTCATATTCATCTCCTTTGTTTTTTCTTTCCTTTTCATTGTAATCTATTCGGGCCTAAAGTTCTAGTTTTATATTTAGCTTAAAAAACGAGGATAGAAATCCTCGCCTTTTAAGCTTTTATTTGATTTTTCTACCCTTTTCGTCGTATTTGTAGAAGCCTTCACCTGCTGCCACGCCAGTTTTACCTGCTTCTATCTTTTCCTCAAGCATTTTTACAATCTTACCTGCCATTGTAGATGGGTCATCTGCCCCTTCCTTGTATTTTGCAAGGTTGTATGGTGTCATAAGGCCTATAATATCTAGGATTTCAAAAGGTCCTCTTGGGGCTCCTGCACCAACTTTCCAAGCCATGTCTACATCTTCAAAACTTGCATATTCGCCTGCTACTAGCTCTTGGGCTGCACTTAATAGTGGTACTAGGAGGGAATTTAGAAGATAGCCTGGCCTTTCCTTTTTGATTACAACTGGAATCATGGTGATTTCTCTGGCATAGACTTCCACAGCTTCTCTTACCTTATCAGATGTTTCTGGTGTTACCATAATCTCTGCAAGGTTATTTCTCCAGATGTGGTTGGCAAAGTGGAAGTGTAGATAATTTTCAGGTCTGCCTGCATCATCCTTAAAGGTTGATGGAAGCATGGTTGATGAGTTGGAAGCTAGAATTGTATCATCTCCTAAAAGGTCCTTAATCTTTTTAAAGAAGTCGTGTTTTACATCTGCCACCTCAGCTATAGCCTCGATTACAAAGTCTGCCCCTTCCATGGCCTTTGCCAAGTCTGTTTCGTATTTGATTGATTCGTAGGCTTTTTTTACATCCTCTTTTAGCTTATCAATCTCTTCTGGGCTAATATTTGCAAAATCTTCTATCAAAGCCCTTGCATAATCTGGATTTTCCTTACCAATTTGAGCCTTGGCATGGTCAAGCTCTGCCAGATAGGTCATATATAATTTTTCAATTTTTGGCTTAGCTCTACCGATTGATTCCTCGCTTCTTAGCCAAAAAGTAACATTTTTTCCTCTATAGGCTGATTGAAATCCGATTTGACTACCTAGGACTCCACCGCCTGCAATTACAATATTTTTCATCTTTTCTCCTCTCTTTTCTCTTATAAAATTACCCCAGAATATCTCTTCTAAACACTTTTTGCAAAAAAATGTCAATCTATAAAAATCACCTGTCAAAATAAGCTTTAAACTCAAAAGCAACCACAAAAAATATCTTAGTAATTAGATACCTCAATAAAAGTTTTTAAACAAAGTCGCAATATGATATAATAGAATAAAATAAACTAAGGAGCCACCATGAAAAAGAAAATATTTGGTATACTTGCCCTAGCCTTTATCCTGTCATCATGCAGTATGGTAAAAAATGACATAGATTTTCTCCTAAGACAAGGTAAAATCCGTGCAGGCAAGGCCAGCGAAGACTACGCCAAGGACATCCTAGGCGATGACTACTTTGATTATGAAAATGAAGATGAAGATGTCCTAGAAGATGAAGATATCGATGAAATTGATAATGATGAAGAAATCCTAGAAAAGGATGAAAATGGCAATGCTACTATAAAAGATGGCCAAGATACTATCAAAAAGAACGACCAGTTCGACCTTTTTGCTGACCTTCAGGGCAAAATCCTCTACGATTGCCTGGTAGACAGCGGTGAAAAAATATATTTCCGCAAGGATGGCAATTTTGATGGTTCATGCTACTACGGCGACGGTCAAAATATGTCCTATGCCCTCTTTAAGGGTCAATTTGCCAACCCTAAAAAAATTGACGATAACACATATACAGTAAGACTAACAAAATTCTCCTACCAAACCCCAAAATCAGGCAGCTTTGAAGAAAATGGCGTCACAACCAAATATGTTGATGCACACAACTTCAACCAAGGCATGCTAGGAGAAGAATTCACCTTCCACTTGCCAGCTTCAAAAATCACAGACCTAGAAAATAAAGGCTACACAGTAGATCTCTACTACAAGCCAGACTACCCAGATGGCAAGGCAGGAGCCTACATGCTATCCAAAAAGCACCACAAAGAATACACCGACATCAAAGACCTTGTATTCATGAAAGAATATCCAGATGTAAAAAAAGGCAATATCGACGAAAAGAACTCAAATGTCTTTGAACTAGGCAAGCAATTCCCGAAAATAAGCAACGAAGAGCCAACAAGCCAGGCCAATGCCCCAAAGAAAACACAAGGCATAAACGACAAAACAGAAGTATTCTTCAGCCACTCTGACCAAATATGCATGTCAGAAATGATCCTAGAAAATTACAAAGAAGAGAAAAAACAAGCCATAGGCGGGGTCAAAGACCTAGAAGGAAGCCTAAAATTCCTAGACACCGGCTCACATGTCCTATACAACCTCGAGCAATCAAAAAACTTCAAAGATATGTTCGAAGATAAAACCCTATCAGACATAGATCTAGATAGCAAAGACAAACAGCCAATCATCAAGGTCTTAGGCAACATAAGAGACAAAAAAGAAATAAAACCAAAATCTGACACAGACATCAAAATCACAACCTACACCCTCCTAGCCTCCAAAAGAACAGGCGAGAAAATCCTAATCAGCCTAGACTATTGCGGAGACATAGACACAGCCACCTTCATCCAAGAAGATGGAAGTGAACTAGTCAAAACCTGGGCCATCCCAATGGGAGTCTACAAGGTAAAAGACAAAGACCTAGGAGAAGTCACAGTCTACAAATTCGCCGCCGGCGAAGGCACCCAACAAGCAGCCTATGAGATATACGGGGATACTTACGGGTTCTAAATTTATGCACTAAAAGAGGGAGCTTATTTAAGCTTCCCTTTTTTAATACTAATTATTCAAAACAAGAACACACATCTTTTTCTTACAATTTTTCAGCTATTTCTAAATACAAATCCAAAAATATGGAATTCTTGCTGGCCACAATGGACATATCATGGGTCAGATTAAAATCCTCTAGATCTACAATCCTAAGCTCCTTTTCCCTTAATTCCTTTTCAACACAAGACTCAAACAAGAAGCTAATACCGCAGTCTGCCTTAAGAAGCTCAACAATAGCGTGCATATTATTAATCTCAATAATATTTGCAAAATCCTTTGTATCTATATTATCCATATAGAGGAAATTTTTGAGAATGGCAAGAGTACCAGACCCCTCTTCTCTTATAATAATCCTCTCATCTAGCAAATCAGTCAGCTTTGTGATAGGTCTTTGAAAAACATGGTCCCTGTGGCAAATACACTGGACCCTATCGCTCTTATATTTTTTGACAAAATAATCCTTGCCATCCAAAAACCCCTCAATAATTGCAAAATCAATCTTACCACTATCAATATCCCTCAAAATCTCATCAGTATTTTCATAATATATATGAAGATCACAAGCCGCCTTCTCCTTAATCAAGGCAATTAGTTTATCAATGACTATATACTCACCAACCGACCTCGTAAAACCAAGAGAAATCTTCTCCCCCTGGGATTTTTTCTTGCCAAGGAGCTTCTTAAGCCTATGCTCATCATTTGACATAGAAAGGAGCGCCGCCCTTAAAATCTTGCCTTGGTCAGTCAAAGATAAATTTTTCTTATTCCTACAAAAAAGCTTACAATTATAATAATTTTCCAAATATTTAATATGCTGAGATATGGCAGGCTGGGTAATATTCAGACTCTCCGCCGCCTTAGTAAAATTAAGATACTCACACACCGCCAAAAAACTTTCAATTCTAAAATCCAACATAAAATCCTCCCTAATAATCATAACAAAAATTTATAATATAGTAAATAATTATAATTTTACATTATGATAATCCCCTGCTATAATAAAAAAACGGAAGGAGAAAACATGACAAAATCAATAGAAAAAAATATAAAAGGAATCATACTCTGCCTCCTAATAGCAAGTATATCTCAATTCATAGGCAAAAAAGTGCCCCTAGTAGGACCTGCAGTATTTGCAATACTCATAGGCATGGTCCTCGGTCAAATAATAAAAAACAAAACACCCTACATGGACGGAGTAAGATTCACCTCCAAAAAAATCCTACAATACGCCGTAATCCTCCTAGGATTCGGACTAGATTTAGGTCTAGTATTAAAAACAGGAAGAGAATCACTACCAATCATCCTATCAACCATATCAAGCTCACTATTAGTAGCATTCATAGCCAGCAAAACAGGCCTCATCAAAGACCACATAGCAACACTAGTTGGAGTAGGTTCATCAATTTGTGGAGGATCTGCCATAGCAGCCGCCGCACCAGTAATAGATGCAGACGAAGATGAAATCGCCCAAGCTATATCAGTAATATTCTTTTTCAACATCCTAGCCGCTCTTCTTTTCCCAAGCCTAGGACAGCTAATCGGCTTTAGCCACGCCAACGGTCACGCCTTCGGAATATTTGCAGGATCAGCAGTAAACGACACATCATCAGTCACAGCCACAGCATCCACATGGGACACAATATTCAACCTAGGAAGTCAAACCCTAGATGAAGCAGTCACCGTCAAGCTAACCAGGACCCTCGCCATAATCCCAATATGCCTAGGCCTAGCCTTCATAAGAATGAAAAAAACAGACACAGATGATAGCAAAAAAATATCCATCAAACAAATATTTCCATTTTTCATAATATATTTCATAATAGCAAGCCTAATCACAACCATAGCCCTCGCCAAGGGAGTAGACATAGGATACTTCAAACCCTTCAAAGACCTATCCAAATTTTTCATAGTAATGGCAATGTCAGCCATAGGCTTCAACAGCGACATAGTAAAACTAGTAAAATCAGGCTCCAAACCCCTAGCCCTAGGAGGAACATGCTTCATAATCATCACATCAATAACCCTAATAGGAGAAAAACTCATCGGGCTATTATAGGGAAAAATTAAAATTGAATTTATGTTAGTTAAATTCACCCACTAAAAGAGGAAGCTTCACCAAGCTTCCCCTTTTTTATATTCAATAATTCACTTCACCTATGCAGATTTCATTTCATCATTATCCAGACTAATTTCATAATAAGTATTGTAAGAATTATATGCTTTATAATCAATCAAGCCATCATTCTTAAGTCTTCCTGTAATAATACAAGTAAGCACATTCTTTTCTTGTGCAAATTTCTTTATAGTATCTATCGAAAAGTCCCCATCTTCTACAAAATTCTTATATTTTTTCCTATCAAGCAAAAAGTCAGCTGCAAAATCATTAGCAATTCTTTCCTTAGATTCATATTCTTTCATATCCAATTCATTGGTATAAAAATCTCTATTTACAATATGACCCAATTCGTGTAATAAAGAAAACCAGAAAATATCCGCCCTCTTATTCCTATCGGTAATAAGCAGCAAGACAGATCCATTTTTAAACTTTTTACATGCCCCATTTAGGCCAGAATTTCTAAGGTGAGGCAAGGCAACTAAAACAATTCCGCAGTCTAACAAAATCTCCTTCAAGCTAGGAAGAAACTCATCATAATCTTTTAAAATCAATCTCTTGATTTCTTCATAATATGATTTAAGCTTATTAATATTAAGCTTTGTATCAGTCTTATTTCGAGAAATGTTCTCAGCAAGCTCCAACATAACGTTAGAGTTAATAATAGACTCATCGCTAAAAGCATCCTTATTTCTGTAACTAACCTGAGAATTAAACTTCTTAAAATACAAAAGATTTGCCACATTAAGTTTTGACCTCAAAACCTCTTTTTTTTCTTCTCTAAAATACTTTTTATTCTCAATAAGGCCATGAACTTTAAAATATTTTAAATCAATCTTATCAACAACTTCATCCTCATCACTTACCACCCTAGCCTCAATCTCTGCCTTCTTCTTATCATAAGCATTTTGAAGATTCATCCACATCTCAAAGCTAATAGAAGTGAGCTGTTCAAGTTTGTAAGCTAAATCAGGACTGATATTGCAAAGACCATTAACAAGTTCACTAACAGTCTTAGAAGAAGTACCAAGTCTTTCTGCAAATTCATTTTGACTAATATTTAAATCATCAATAATATCCTCAACATAAGAGCCTGGGTGAAATCCTATTAAATTTTCATATTCAATATAATTACTCATAATGTTTCCCCATTTCTGCTATATAAACATCTTCAATATAAATTGCATTTACAAAAACATCTTCCTCATCAAACTCCAAAATAAGTCTGTAACCGTCTCTCCTAGTGCCTATATCAATAGCATACTGGCCCTTCCTATCAGCCTTCAAATCATGAAAATGAAAAGGCCTAAAATCTATAATAAGACTAAGATTAGGAGCATTTTCAATAAAGTTAATGGCCTTAAGCAACCTTCTTCCAATCTTATCACCAAACTCCTTCTTGGCAACTTTAAGGTCAGTACACTGTTTTTCTAATTTTTTATTCTTATAAAGAATTTTCATACAAGCCCCACAAAATTACCTTTTAGGTAATATCATTATATATTGAAATACAAAAAATTCAAGAAAACTAGTCAACCAGCTTCATATTAAGAATAGGTACATCACAAGTTTTTTCTTGGTATCTCTGAGAATAAAAAACATCCTCAGCATAAGATAAAAGCTTAGCTTGCCTATCCTCAGTCAAAGAGTCAAAAATATATAAAATATTATCCCTAGCAGGCAAGCCCTTCTTAATAGCCTTCCTAGACTCACGAAAATCCTCAAGCACCTTATCAATATCCTTCATAAAAATCCTCCTTTGTATGTTTCTTAATGTAATTGTACATTAAGAGTCTAGTTAGTCAAGGGTAAGTGTCTTTTTGTGTATAAAGTTTATTGGACTAGAAAATAAGCACCAAAAAAGCCTAACTTTTAAGCTAGGCTAATAATTAAAATTATATAAAACCTTAAAATCCTTTTTCCTTTAAGAATTCTTCATAAAAATCTAAAAATTGTTCATCAATTGATGTTACCCATGAAAACATTATTATAATTTCAAGATATTTCTTCTTTCCTCTAATAAATGTTATATCTGCTAATTCATTATACAGTATATCAATATCAAATCTATTCTTCTTTGGTCTTACATCATAATCATCAATATACTTACCTTTTATTCTCCTAGAAATAGGCCAAGCTTCTCGTATATCAAAATAATATTGAGCATAACCTAATGCCCATTCCATTAAATCAACATGATATTTTCTACCAGTATTAGAAACCCACTCCTTCACTTTATCAGGTAGCATTCCTATAGCTTCATTGCTAAGTTGATCTAAATAATTGATATTAATTCTATTACTCTCATCAATGGTGAATTTATTTAATTCATCAATATATCTATCTAAAAATTTATATTTTTTTATTAATTTAGCATATAAATTAAATGACGCTTTTTGCCAACCTTTCGTATCATAATAGAGCCCGAAGGCAATATCTTCACACAACTTATTTCTGAGAGTCCTAACAAACTTAACATTTTCTTCCATGAAAATCTTTAATAACCATTCCTGAGTTTCAACACTATAATCAGACAACTCTTTTTTATACTTCAGGGCCTTTTCATTCAATTTTATTCTTTCTCTATCTAATTCGTCAATATCTATATATAAATTAAAATATTCAAAAATATAATTTATAAACTGATGAATATTATCTATTTTTTTATCAAAGTCAAACTCATCAATATTATCTCGTTTCTTTCTCTCTTTAATAAACTCCTCAATCTTCATTACTTACACCCACTTCAACCTTTCAAATCTATCTTTTATATCCATTGGGATGTTACTAACCTGGCAATATTTTTCAAAGATATTTAAATTCTTTAGCAATCTTTTTGCTTCATCTCTATTAGGCATTATTAAATTGTATTCTTTTCCTAACTTGTCTATTTGCTCTTCAAAGTCTAAAAAGGGTTTATCAGGTTTATTATTCATTTCATCCACCAAAAAAGCCAGACATACGTATACTCGATACATATTCTAGCTTCTTTGTGATGGGCAACCATATTGTCACCCCGGCATGGTTATATTATATCAAAAAGCACGCATTTATCAAACTTGTATAAATTGTTCTATCTTAAAGTCCATAGGCTTCATCAAAATATTGAGCCTGGTCAATAATTAATTTAACTACCTTATCCATTTCATCCTTTGGATATTTATATTTTCTAAGTAATCTTTTTACTGCGAGTCTCATAGAGGCTCTGCCTGATTGTTTTAGCGACCAATCCGGTGTCATTTCTTGATTTATGGCTTGACTAAGCTCTCTAGTGAATCTTATCATATCTTCATCGGTATACAAGTCCTTGATATTTTCAGGATTTCTGATTGCATGATAGAAGGCAAGCTCTTCTTTGCTTAAGCCTGTAGCTTTACTTTCTTCATCCATCTTCACCATCTCATCTGCCAAATCGAGTAATTTTTTAATTACGTCATCAAGGTCATAATCATTATTGTTATCTTCCCCGACACCACTAGTGAAGTTTTGAAGACCTTTGGCGTTGGCTATGAGCCCTTGCTTATACCTTTCCATAACTCTTTTCAATTTTTCTGAAAATTCCTCACTCTTTAGCTTATCAGTTCTAACATATTGAATTATTTCATCTCTTAAAAGCTTTTCTAATAACTTAATACTCAGATTTTTCTGCTTCATCTTGGCAAGATTTGCAAGAAACTTCCTATCAAATAGGTTAACTTCACCGCCAATATTCTGGAATATATCTATTACTCCCCTGCTTTCTACTACCTTGTCTAACAGAGTAGATATCTCTTTATCTATTTCCTTCCTTGATATATTGCCAGGGCTTGTAATCCTCATCACACTTATCCTGATGGCTTCAATAAAGGCTGCTTCCCTCTGTTCCTTATCATTAGTCAATGAACCACATAGACTATGGGCTTGCTTTAGGGCATAGGCTTCTTTTTTAAATTCTTCCTGAGTTTTCTCATCGTAGGCTAATACCGAGTTGATCCCGTCCTTAATTAATTCCGCCATCTCTGATTTTTCTATATCCTTAGCAAAAATTCTCTGATATTTAAAATCTTTTGTAACCAAGTCCCTACAAATTTTCAGCTTTTCCTTAAAAACAGGATAGGCAGTATCTCTAATATTAGACCCAGCATTGCCGCTTCCGTTATTAGTGTATTCACTAATGGCCTTTCTTAGGGCATCGGCTATGCCAATATAGTCGACAACCAAGCCACCTTCCTTATCCTCAAATACCCTATTAACCCTAGCGATAGCCTGCATTAAATTGTAGCCTTCCATAGGTTTGTATACATACATAGTAGAAAGGGAAGGAACATCAAAGCCAGTGAGCCACATATCTACAACAATAGCTATTTTAAATGGGTCGTCATTATCCTTGAAGCGCTTGGCAAGCTCTTCCTTGTCAGTTTTAAAACCTAAAACATCCTTCCAATCCTCTGGATCATTATTACTTGATGTAGCAATAACCTTGACCTTTTCCTTCCAATCTGGCCTTAATTCTAAGATTTTCTTGTAAATCTTAATGGCTATACGCCTGTTATAGGCCACAAGCAAGGCCTTACCTGTAAGTAGGTCTGCCCTATTTTTTTCATAATGGTTAATTATATCATTAACGAGGGTATCAATTGCCTCATCAGATCCTACAATTCTTTCAAGCCTACTTAGGTTTTTCTTAGAATTTTCAATATCAATGGAGCTTGCCTTTGCTTCCATTTCCTTGTATTTCTGGTCAATAAGCTTTAAGACTTCCTTATCAAGGAATAAGTTCAAAACCCTATTTTCATAATAAACAGGCTTGGTAGCCCCATCTTTAACGGCTTGGTTCATATCGTAAATATCGATATAAGAACCAAAAACTTCCTTAGTGTCCTTGTCCTTATCAGAAATAGGGGTACCTGTAAATCCAATATAAGTCGCATTTGGCAAGCTATCTCTAACTAGCCTTGCCATTCCGATTTGAATATGACCATCCTTGCTAATCTTTTCTTTAAGACCATATTGAGACCTGTGGGCCTCATCAGAAATAACTATAATATCATTTCTAAGACTCAAAGGCTCGTCAGATTCCTGAAATTTCTGCATAGTAGAGAAAAATATCCCATTAGACTTTCTCTTATCGAGCAAATTATAAAGGTCTTCTCTTGATTTGGCTTGAATAGGTTCTTGCCTTAAAAACTTGCTGGCTCTTGCAAATTGGCCATAAAGTTGGTTATCAAGATCATTTCTATCTGTAATAATCACAAAGGTAGGTTTATCAAGGGTTCTGATTAAGTATTGGCTATAAAAAACCATAGATAAGGACTTGCCTGAACCTTGGGTATGCCAAAAAACTCCCCCTCTGCCATCGCCCTTTTTAATAGCTTCTACTGTAGACTTAAGAGCTTTTCGTACTGCAAAATATTGATGATATTGGGCCATAATCTTAGTAGTGCCCTCATCCTTGTGCTCAAAAAATATGAAATTTCTGATAATATCCAAAAATCTTCTCTTATCCAAAATCCCCTTTATAGGAGTAATATAGTCGCCAAAGTCCTTTGACTCATAAGACCCATCAGCACTCTTCCATTCCTTATACCAGGCCATGTTGGCAGTAATAGTTCCTACCTTTGTCTTGGTAAAATCTGAAATTATATTAAAGGCATTGTAAACAAAAAGCTCCTCTATGCCCTTTTGGTAATTTTTAATCTGCCTATAGGCACTGTCAATGTCGCTAAATTCAGTAGACAAAGACTTAAGCTCAATTACAACAAGGGGCAAGCCATTAACATAGATTAAAACATCAGGCCTTCTGGTATCCTTGCCCTCAATAGTAAGCTGGTTTGAAACTACAAAGGAATTTGCCTCTGGATTTTCATAATCTATTAGGCGGGCAAGCCTAGTCTTAGTCTCCCCATCCTCATAGCTTGTAAGTTCAATACCATTTTGCAAATATTCAAAAAAGATTTCATTCCTATTTACAAGCAAACCTGCATCGATATTATTAATCTTAAAGACAGCCTGGTCTATAAGGTCAGGGTCAAGGTCTGAATTAAGCTTAGCAAGAGCTTCCCTCAAATATTCTGCCGCCAAAGGAGACCTCTTAGACTCCCTTATTATCTGAGTGTGGTCAGTTCTTTCATAACCCAAATCTTCAATTGTTTTAATAAAAATCTCTTCAAAGCCCTTTTCTAAATAAACTTCAGTCATAAGGTCCCCCTAGGTTTTCAAGGTCAATCTCCCCAGCCATAAGCTTAGGTAATAATGCATCACGAGTCTCGGCTAGGGTTTGGTTTTGGTTAGTAAGAAAATCTTGCAATTCAAATATATTTTTAATTATTTTTTGGAATCGATTAATAATTATCTCATTAGGCAACACGATCTTTATATTTTTTATATCTTTTTGACTTATTAGTGGCTGAGTACTTCCTCTATTTAACGAGCTATAATTTACTTCCAACAATTGAAAATAAAGATATTCAAAATAATTACTAGAGGTAAATACTAGAGTGTTATCTGAAGGCCAAATTTTTTTATAATACTTTTTAACAATACCTAATGTTCCTACTCTTCCTGTTATTATTACTTTTTCATCATATAGGTAATCTTCGCAATATCCTGTTAGACCATTAGCTCCAACTATTGGAATAATTGGATGGCTCGTTTTCCCATTCGGTCTCTTTCCACTTCTTACTTTTGATATCTTACCAATTGTACTTATTTCCCATCCTTCAGGAATTATTCCTAGGTCAGAGTCTACAAAATTTCCATCCACAAAGGGCTCAAAATCTACAAAATAATACTTAAACAAGGCCTGGGCCTGGGCTTCTAGGTTGGCTATAATTTTGTTGTTGGTTTCTATTTTTTTATCGTAATTAATTAAAATATCACAAATTGATTTTTGCTGTTTTTTATCAAGAATAGGTACTTCATATAAAGCAATCGCTTTTTTATCGCCTCTTGGCATCTTCGTCCCTTTTGAAGTTAAGGTCATCATATTAAAAAAGCTATCTTGTGATAGTAAATAATATAAATAATCTTGGTGAACCACATCATTAGATAAAAATATTAAGACATCATTTGAAGTAATGCCGTCTTTCTCTGCCTTCCATATTTTTTTAAAGTATGGTCTTATATTTGATACTAAAATATCATCTTTATAAAATAATTTTCCAGATTTACCCAATGATGATTCAAACTCTTGACTAACCCCTTCTTTTTCTGGTAATAAATGTGTAGTTGTAATATATAATAAATTCTTATTTTTATTACTTTTTATATTTTCATTTCTTAAAGTTGATATATCAGAAATTTTTCTATATTCCATACCCCAACTCCCCAAGCTGGCGCTTTATTGCTTCTTCCAGCTTGTTTGATTCTTCAAAGAGGTCCTTTAATTCTCCAGATAGTCTTTCCATCTTTTCCTCAAAAGGCTCTAAGTCTTCCTCTTCTGCCTCAAGTCCCACATAGCGGCCCGGGGTTAGGACGAAGGAATTTTTCTCTATCTCGCTTGTATCTGCAACATGGGCAAAGCCAGCTTCTTCTACATCTTCTCCCCTTACAAATCTAGCATAGGCACCTGATATTTTTTCTATATCTGCATCTGCTAGATCTCTATGGGCCCTGTCTACCATATGGCCTAGCGACCTACAATCTAAAAACAAGGTCTTATTTGTTTGTTTCTTATCTTTATTTATAATCCAAATTGATACTGATATGCCTGTTGAGTAAAAAAGCCTATCTGGCATGGCGATTATACATTCTACCAGATCATATTTTATAATATTTTCCCTTATTTGTCTTTCGCTGCCTGTAGATGATGATAGGGCTCCATTTGCTAGGACTAGGCCCATCTTCCCCTCATCTGCTAGGTGGTAAATCATGTGTTGCATCCAGGCGTAGTTGGCGTTACCTTCTGGTGGTATGCCATATTTCCATCTCTTATCTTCGATGAGTTTATCACCGCCCCAATCCTTGAGGTTGAAGGGAGGATTGGCTATGATAAAATCTGCCTTCATATTTTTATGTCTATCATCAAAAAATGTATCAGCAGCTCCCTCGCCCAAGTCTCCTTCCAGGCCATGGATTGCAAGGTTCATCTGGGCAAGCTTCCAGGTATTTGGATTTGATTCCTGTCCATAAATCGAAAGGTCATTTGCTCTTCCTTGGTGGATTTTTACAAATTTGGCAGATTGGATAAACATACCACCAGCCCCACAACATGGGTCATAGACCCTACCTTGGTAAGGTTCTAGGATTTCTACTATTGTTTTGACTATAGATGTAGGTGTATAGAATTCTCCCGCATTTCTGCCTTCAAGGCTTGCAAACTGGGCTATGGCATATTCATATGTCCTGCCAAGTATATCCTTAGATGAGCCGTGGTCCTTGAGTTTGAGATTGTCAAAAAGCACCACTACTTCCCCAAGCCTTCTCTTATCAAGCTCAGGTCTGGCGTAGTTTTTAGGTAAAATTCCATTAAGCCTAGGATTTTCTTCTTCTATGGATATCATGGCCTGATCTATTACCTGGCCAATTTCTGGGCTGGTAGCCTTAGATGCTACATATTCCCACCTAGCTTCTTTTGGTACAAAGAATATATTTTCAGCTAAGTATTCATCCCTATCCTCAGCATAGTCTTCACCATCTTCCAAAAGACTCTTATACTTTGCTTCAAAGGAATCTGATATATACTTTAAAAATATCAGCCCCAAAACAACGTTTTTATATTCAGCCGCATCCATATTGCCCCTAAGCTTATCAGCTGCAGCAAAAATTTCTTTCTCAAAACCAAGATTGGCTCCAGTAATATTATCCATTATATGCTCCTATATTTTATGTTCTCGAAATTTTCTCCCTCAGTTATTACTATATAATATAAATCTATGCTATATAAATTTCATTTTAATTATACATATTCAATTTTATTATAACATAAAACTACATAAACTTAGTAAATATATTTTTGTCTCATAATTATAGAATTTTTTGTCGTTTATTATCATAGGTAGGTAAACAATATATTATTTGATATAATATTAAGTAAGAATATATGATTAAGAAAGGATAAGATAAATAATGCATTTTATGGATTTGATGAAGAATGGTAATTTCAGCGCTAGACAAGAAATTAATTGTATAGCTGAAATTTTGGATAAAAATTATGCGATGTATGGAAGTATAACTGATTTATTTGATAGAAATTTTATTAAATTTTCTAAAAAAGGACCATTCACTTCCTTGAAGCAAATGCGAGATTTTTTAGCCAGACAAACTTCTAATCAAGAAGAATTACTTATACTTAATTGTGAGATGTTATTATATTTAATTCACGAATACAAATATTCAATTTGCAATAGTAATAGATTCCTAAGAGAATCAAATTTAACTACACCTGAGAAAGGGCTTAAATATTTAGAAAGACACATTTACGAAGTTGTTGATAGAATACACCATAAAGTCGTAAAAGTAGATGATGATTACAATTTTATTATAGTTCCTAAAGATAAGAAATCTATCCAGGCAGCTGAAATAGTGGCTTGTAATGACGAAAACATTGCTATTAAAATCTTAGAATACAAACATTTCTCTAATACAGTGGATGATAAGGAAAAAATATTAATCTCTATTGCTAAATATATGGAAAATAAACGAGCAGACTTATCGAATAAATTAAATGAAGATGGTTTATATATGCAAAAAAATGGCAAAAATGTGCTTGTTGAACAAATGTTTGAAATGTTTAATAATTTACACATTAGGCATAATACAGATAAACAATATATCAAAAAATCCGAAAGAGAAAAATGGTATGACTACACTTATAACACAATTTTAACTGTAATAATCATAGAGGAACAATCAAAAATTAATAGAGAATTTAAAGAATTAAAAGATGATAATCGAAAAAAATAATAAATTGACCAAAACGAAAAGAAACCCTAACTCTTAAGCATTTCTGAATAGTTGAACCCCAACTCTTAGGAATTTCCTAATAGTTCTAAAAATTTACAAACATCAAAGGGCAGACCCAAAAGTGTCTGCTCTTTTTATACTTCTTTACAAAAGGCCCAATTTCCTACAAAGCAGCCAGCTTTTTAAGGCTTTGCTTGTTGATTTTTCCCTATATTTCTATATAATATATCTATATGAGTAAAGGAAGATATTATGAGAATTAATTTTAAAAAAACTCTAGCGACTTTTATGGCTTTTGGGCTCTTTGTGGGGCTTTGCGGCCAATCTTTTGCTAGTGATGATGATAAAGTGGCTAATTCATTATTTCAAATTCTTGCAAGTGATGTGATTAGCGATGATGAAGATACTGAGCTTACGGTGGATTTTGCTAAGGATCCTCTCTATATTGAGGAGTTTGATGCTAGGTTTGCCCTTCTTTCTAAGATTGAAGAGGCTAGAAATATCCCAAGCCTTGATTTGACTGATTATGTCAAGCTTGTAAATACCAAATCCTCTGATAAGGAGGCTCTTGCGGCTGGGCTTGATTCTTTGACCAAGCTTATAGATGCTAGTGGAGAGAAGGTCGCAGTGGACCTTGATATTGCAGCTATCAAGGCTAGGGTCAATGATTATATCATTAAGGGCGAGCTTTTCTATGCTGATAAGCTAGATAAGACCGACCTTAACACCCTACATGCCTATTATGAAGCAGCTATAAATTCGCTTTATTACAAGAATACATCTGGCGAAGCAAGAAAATCCTATGATGATATTTTTAAGGAAGTCTATGAATATTTGACCTCTGCCAATGAGAAGATTAAAAATGGCGAGGCTTTAAGTGAAGCTGATAAGGCAAGTATAGAGGACTTATACAAAAAGCTTGACCAAGTAGTTAAAACAAATACCGCCAAGCCTCTCAAACACGAGTCTACATCTCTTAGAAACCCTAGCTACCTATCTAGCGGCAATGAGATGAAGGTGGGCGAAGATAAGATTAACGAGAATTCCGCCTTCTACAAGTCTAGCAATCCTAAGATTAAGGAGGCTTACGAAAAATTATCAGCTGATCAAAGAAAAGAGCTTGATAATATGAACACTGACAACAACGACTATATCAGTGAAGATGAACTCAAGAATGACGGAAGATTTACCCTACCTCTAGATGATAATAACTTTATCAAGCAATTCCTAGAAAGCGAGGTCAAATCCTCTGACTCAAGCCAAACAACTAGTACAGATCAAACAAGCTCCACACCTGCAACCACCACAGTCACAGACAATAGCCAGACTGCAAGCACCGCCCAAAACCCAATCAGCGGCACACCAGAAACAGTGACCATAGGCGGAGCAGAAGACAAGTCATCTCAAACAGATGACAAGAAGGATGCCCCAACCAATACCTCATCCACATCCTATGTAAAAACAGGTATCACTGGAATAGCCTATGTTGGAATAATTTTAGTAGTGGCTATAGGAGCCTTTGCAATCCTAAATAAAAATAAAGACAAAAAATAAGACCAAAGCCTGAGACCATAAACTCGGGCTTTTTGCTTGGGGAAATTTTTAGATATATTATCCAAATTTCTAATAAAGCCCTTAGACCAATCATTGCAAATTCAGACAATCCTATATATTCGATCTATTATATAAAGAATCTCCAATATAGTATTCATTATATAAAGCCTACTAGCACACACCCATTGATAATGATAATTAATCTTTATAACTAGCTTTTTCCATTTAAAAAGAGACCATTTGGTCTCTTAATTTTGTATTTGGCTTTCTATGCTTTGTAGGGATTGTCTGTAGGTGCCTGTTTCTATGTCTGGGGTGGTTGGGTTTTCTTCGTTGATGGTGCCATCTGGGGCATAGCCTAGGGTGTTGGTGTAGGTGTAGACTAGGCCTGAATTTGGGAGGACTGAGTTTATTACTCCAAGTGTTATCCCGTCGCCTCCTGTTTGGCTGCCTACTATGGTGGCTAGCTCTGTGTGCTTGATGAATGATGCGAAGCCTTCGGCTGCTGAGAAGACGTCTTTGTCGACTAAGAGGAAGATTTTGCCTTCGTAGCCGTTGTCTTTTTTGCTTTCGTCTGGATTTATGGCTACGATGTCTTTGATGTAGTAGGCGAAGTCTTTTAAATCTTCTGCATGGTCTAGTTTTATACCTGTGATGTCGACGTTTGAGAGTTTTTCGACATTTATGGTGTCATCTGATAAGAGGAGCCTGGTCTTGGCTGAGTCTTTGAAGAACATGTGGTTTGTGACTTGTTTTGGCTCTGTGATTAGCTTTGGCAAGAGGAAGTTTTTCCAATATTCCATGTTGCCGCCTACATTATCTCTTATGTCTATGACTAGTCCCTTGTACAAGTGTTTATTTCTTAGGAATTCGTCTAGGATTTCCTCATCCTTTTCGATAGACTTATCATCTAGCATCTGGCTTACTTTAAGGATGGCCAGGTCTCCTTCGCTTGTTAGGCTGAGGTTAGCAGCTGTTTTGGCATCGCCTGATTTTTTCCTTCTTATTTTGCCTGAGTTGGCCCTGGATTGAACGCCTTCTAGGTCATACCTGTTTCTGACTGCTTGCCTATTTAGGTTGATAAATTCATAGTAGATCGATGGTTGGTTCCAATTTTGTGAATAATAGCTGAGGGTGGTCTGTACATAGGCCCTGTCAGCGATTTTGGCGTGGTAATTGTGAAGCTGGCCCATTATTTCTGTCATGGCATCGATAAAGTCTTGGTCGTTTTCGCAGGACTTTATCCTGGCTAGGTAGATGTCGTGATTGGCTAGAAAGTCGATGTCATATTTCCTATCTAGGACACCAAAGAAGGGATAATTTTCCTTTAATTCTGCAAATAGGTATTCGAAGTCTTCTACCATTTCAGCCTTGGTGAGTTTTTTGGGCTCTTGTGGGGCTGGTAGTTTGAGCTTGGCTGGACCTTTTAAGGCTTTGAACCACTTTAGGTATTTTTCTTCGCTAAATTCTGCGATTTTGTCTGGATAGAAGCTTTCTGTTAAAGGGCTTATATTTTCTTGCATGTCTCTTTCCACCCTTGATTTTTCAAGGCTTGCCAGTCTTCTTTTGACGCAAGATGTGGAGCTTAGGCCTATTAATATTAAGAGAGCTAGAAAGATTAGCTTTTTACTTTTTCTCATCTAGGCCTCCTCTTATGACCCAGTCTCTCTTGTAGATGTCAAAGAGGATGGCAATATTTCCTAAAGGATTTACTAGAGAATAGATTATTAGAAGAAGGCTTAAAAAGGCAAGTCTTCCTTGCTCGGATTTTTTGATTGCAGCTGGGCTCTTGCTTGTGGATAAGCTAACAAGTCCATAGATTGCAGCTAAGACTCCAAATATTTTCTCAAAGATTTCCATATAATATATTCCAAAGCCAAATATGCCTAAACCGGCTAGGACCCAGATTAGGCTTGAAATTTTGTTTAGTTTATTATATTTTTTTAATGACGAATTTTTCTTTCTTCTTTTCATATCATAAGTCTAGGTTGGGATATACTTTCATAAAATTGTCATCCCTTATGCCTGCCTGGTAGTCCAGGTAGCCTGCCATTGCTATCATGGCTGCATTGTCTGTACATAATATCGGATCTGGATAATAAAACCCGATGTCGCGCTTTCCTAGCTCTTCTTCAAATCTCTGTCTTAGTCTAGAATTGGCTGCAACTCCCCCTGATATGGCGAAGTTTTTGTAGCCTGTTTCTTCTAGAAGCCTTAGAGATTTGGCGACTAGGACATCTACTACTGCTTCTTGGAAGCTTGCCGCAAGGTCTGCCTTGTTGACTTCTCTTCCTTTTTGTTCTTCTTGGTTGGCATAGTTTAGGACTGCTGTCTTTAGGCCTGAGAAGGAGAAGTCGTAGGAGTCTTTTTCCAGCATGACTCTTGGAAAATCAATTGCTGCTCCATTGCCTTCTTTGGCTAGCTTATCAATTTTTGGGCCGCCTGGATAGCCTAGGCCAATCTTTCTTGCTATCTTATCGTAAGATTCGCCGGCTGCATCATCTCTGGTGGTACCTACTACTTCTATATCTGTGTAGTCCTTAACCTTGCAAAGATAGGTGTGACCGCCTGATACGACTAGGCAGATGAAAGGTGGCTTAAGGTCTGGGTTTGATAGATAGTTAGCACAGATGTGGCCTTTCATGTGGTTGGCTCCTACAAGTGGGGCACCAGTGGCTAAGGCTAGGGCCTTGGCTGCTGATATTCCAACAAGGAGAGAGCCTATAAGACCTGGTCCCTTGGTTACAGTAATCAAGTCTATATCATCGTAGGAAAGGTCTGCATCTCTTAGAGCCTTTTCTATGAGGGGATTGATGGCTTCTAGGTGCTTTCTAGAGGCAATCTCCGGCACAACCCCACCAAAGAGCGCATGGATATCTATCTGGCTTGAGATGAGGTTGGTTAATAATTCTCTTTCGTTTTTTAGGATGGCTACAGAGGAATCATCGCAAGATGTCTCTATGGCCAAGGTATAAAAATCACTCATGTATCTTCCTTATCATGTTGTAGGCATCTTCGCCTGTCTTTTGGTAGTAATTTTTTCTAATCTTTTGGCTTACAAAGCCGAATTTCTTGTAAAGCTTGATGGCGGCGGTATTTTTGGTAGAAACTTCTAGCCAAATCTCATTTACATCGCTCGCTTCGCTTCTTTTTATAATATCGTCTAAAAGGATTGTTCCAATCCCCTCTGCCCTGAAATCCTTATCAACCGCAATGGTGAAGATTTCAACAACATCAAGGATATGGCTAACTATATAAAAACCTACCACTTCCCCGTCCTTTTCATAGACTATGTGTTTTAGAAATGAGTTGTCTTCAAATTCTTTGAGGAGTTGTTTTTTTGTCCACGGCTCAAAAAAGGAGTCATTTTCTATTTGATAAACCTTATCTGTATCATTTACAGTCATTTCTCTTATCATTTTTCAAAAATTCCCTTTCCGCCTGGCTCTTTCTAAGGTAATTTGGACCTATCTCAAAAAGAGGCCTTGGCTTATAATCTCCTGTCTGGGCCAGTCTTATCAGGCCGCCACCAATGCAAGTATTAAGGTTGATTGGAGCCTTAACTGCCCTTTCAAATTTATCAAAGTATTTATCATTAAGAAGGCCAATGAGTTCTACCTCAAGGCCCTTGTCATTGACAAGCCTTGCAAAATCATCGATTTCGTAAAGGTCTTCCTTGATGATTTCATTGAGATTTTCATCAAAAAGACCTGCATAAACCCTGGTAGACCTGGCATCTATCATCGGTGCCCTAAATTTATTTGAAGTAGAGCCAGCTGCCATGGCTCTTAGGGTTGAAATTGTAAGTAGGTCCTTATTTTCCACCTGGGCTAGGGTCTTGGCAATGGTCATGCCTATCCTTAGGCCTGTAAAAGAGCCTGGACCATGGGCGATAATAAAGGTGTCTATATCTGAAACCTTCATACCAAGAAGATCAAGAAGGGTCTCAATCATTGGGACCAAACTTTCTGAATGGGTCTTTAGTTGGTTGACATTAAAGTCCCCCAAGATTTCTTTATCATCGGCTATGGTCACAGTTGAAATCATTGTAGATGTATCAATTGCTAAGTAATTCATTAATCTTCCTCGCCCTTTCTGTCGAATCAGCTATCTTTATCTCTCGTCTATTTTCATCAAGCTTTTTAATCTCTATATCAATCATATCATCTGGCAGGTATCCGCTTACATTTTCTGCCCATTCTAGGAAGGTGATGGCGCCTTCTGGATAAAAATAAGTTTCAAAATCTATATCTAAAATCTCATCAGGATCCTCAAACCTATAGAGGTCTAGGTGGTAGACAGTCCTATCGGCCTGGTAAATATTTACCAAAGCAAAGGTTGGTGATGAGGTATCGTAGATCCCGTAATTCTTGCAAATGGCTGTAACTAGGGTAGTCTTGCCAGCTCCCATGTCAGCCTTCAAATTTATAACATCCCCATCCTCAAGGATTGGGGCAAGCTTATCTGCAAATTTCTTTAATTCTTCTAAGTTATTAATAATCATAAAAGCCTCTCATTCTTTTTATTATACCACAAGTAGGGCCCATAACTAAAGGATTTGGCCCTTATATTGGCAAAATAAAAGCAGTCCCGAAATTTTAGGGCTGCTTTTAAAATTTATTTGACTTTCAAGGCCTCTTTTTTGATTTTTTCTGCGACCTTGGTATTGCTTATATTTATAAAGACTAGAGAGTCGTTTCTTACTGATATTCTGATTGTCATGTCCTTATCTAGCTTATTATCTAGGATATCTTCTGCTAGCCTATCGTCAATCATCTTTGTGATGTGGCGTTCTAGTGGTCTTGCTCCGTATTCGCTGTTAAAGCCCTCCTTGGCCAGAAGATCTACTAGCTTGTCGTCATAGACGATTTCTATTCCGATTTCCCTGAGCCTTTCCCTGGTTTTTTCTAGCATGAGACCTGTGATTTCCTTGATGTCCTTCTTACCTAGGGCATTGAACATGATTACTTCATCTAATCTATTTAAAAACTCTGGAGCGAAGGAATCTTTTATTGCCTGGCCAATTACTTCTTTGGCCTTTTCATTGTCAGCTGCCTCTTCATCTTCTGCTAGGCTAAATCCTATAGATGTGGACTTATTAAGGCTTGCTACACCGACATTTGAGGTCATTATTATAATTGTGTTTTTAAAATCTACTGTCCTGCCTTGACCGTCTGTGAGCCTTCCATCATCTAAGATTTGGAGGAGGAGGTTGAAGACATCTGGGTGGGCCTTTTCGATTTCATCAAAGAGGATTACTGAGTATGGGTGGGTCCTGACTGCTTCTGTAAGCTGGCCGCCTTCCTCATAGCCTACATAGCCTGGAGGAGAGCCGACTAGTCTTGAGACTGCGAATTTCTCCATGTATTCACTCATATCCATCCTAATTAGGTTTTCTTCAGAACCGAAGAGCTCCTTGGCTAGGCTTTTGGCTAGGTAGGTTTTACCGACTCCGGTTGGGCCTACAAAGATGAAAGATCCTATTGGTTTGTTTGGATTTTTAAGGCCGACTCTAGCTCTTTTTATGGCGTGGGCTACAGATTCTATGGCATCATTTTGGCCGATGACTGTTCCTGCTAGGTTTGTATCAAGCTTAGCATATTTGGCCTTTTCATCTTCTGTTAGCCTTTCTACTGGGACTTTGGACCAGCTAGCGACTATATTTGCTATATCTTCATAACCTATGGCTAGGGTCTCTGAGACTTCTTCTTCCTTTTTATTTTCTAGGTCGAATTTCTTTTGGTTGATTATATCACGAAGCTTGGCTGCCTTTTCAAAATCTTGGTCAGCTACGGCTTGGTCTTTTTGATTTTTGAGTTCTTCTAGGATATCTTCTGGGTCTTCCTTTTCAGGATTTTCCTTAAAGGCTGCAATCCTCACCTTTGAGCTTGCCTCATCTATGAGGTCGATGGCCTTATCTGGGAGGAACCTGTCAGTGATATACCTATCTGATAGGTCCACTGCCGCATCTACTGCCTCATCTGTGATTTTGACATCGTGGTGGTCTTCGTACTTATCCTTTAGACCAAGGATTATCTTTTTGGCATCTTCCACGCTTGGCTCATCGACTTGGATTGGCTGCATACGACGGGTGAGGGCTGAGTCCTTTTCTACGTGTTTTCTGTATTCTTCAATGGTTGTAGCCCCTATTATCTGAATATCGCCCTTGGCAAGGATTGGCTTTAGGATATTGGCTGCATCCATTGATCCTTCTGCGGCTCCTGCCCCTAGGACCATGTGAAACTCATCTATAAAGAGGATGAGATTGTCAGATTGGGCGGCTTCTTCGAAGAGCTTCTTGAGCCTATCTTCAAAGTCTCCCCTGTATTTGGTGCCTGCGATCATGCTTGCCATATCAAGTGATAGGATGGTCTTATCCTTCATGATGGCTGGAAGCTTACCTTCGACAATCTGGGCTGCAAGGCCTTCTGCGATTGCTGTTTTTCCTACACCTGGCTCGCCGATTAGGATTGGGTTATTTTTTGTCCTTCTCATTAGGATTTGGACAATTCTTTTTATTTCATCATCCCTGCCTATAACCGGGTCAATTCTGCCATTTTCTGCCATCTCGTTGAGATTGGTGGTAAATTTAGTTATATTTTCGCTAAAGGCTGAATTTGATTTTTCGCCTTCCTTGGCCTGTTTGCTTAAGTCCCTTAGGTTTTTCTTGATTTCTTCCTTGTCCACTCCAGATAGGAGGAACATGATATTGGTGAAGGAATCCTCGTCATTTATGATAGCTAGGAGGACATCTTCCTCGCTTGTGGTCAAATCCCTTCTTTGCTTGGCATAAAACCTCGCAGTTTCCAAGGTTTTTCTTACCTTTTTGCTATATTCTGTGGCGGGTCTTATGGCTGTGCCCTTGCCTATATTATTTATGACTATTGAGCGAAGAAGCTCATAATTAGCGCCAGCTGCCTCTAGGGCCTTGCTAGCCTCTGAACCTGTCTTCATTAGGGCAAGCAAGAGGTGTTCAGTGCCTATATAATCATGGTTTAGGCCATAAGACTCACGTCTTGCTTGCTGGGTAAGTCTATTAAGTCTATTGTTTTCCATAATGCTCTCCCATATATTTCTTTAAAAATGCTGACCTTTTCTGGTCGAAATTATCCTTGTACTTGTGACTATTTATATTTGCTAGCAAATAGTCGATTTGGTCATTGTCAAGAGATGTATCATATTCTAAAATCCTATATTTCTTAAGATCATAGAGGTTTTGAGCTAAATTTTCCCTTGATTCTACTAAATTATTTGCTAGTTGATTTTCAATTATTTTTATTTCTTCTCTTACTTTTCTATCGTCTATATTGTTTAAAATCTTGTGATCTCTTCTAAATCTTCTCTCATTTTTGACAATACTTGCCAGGTCATTTTCCACATTGGCTAGATATGAATAGACATCTTCCCTATAATTGCCATAGTTTTTAAGCAGATAGACCTTATCTGCGTATGATTTGAGACCCTTAGGGATGTAATGTCTTGGGAACATGCCAGCATAGACCATGGCTTGCTTAAAACCAAAGTAGGTCTTTGAATTATCAATAAGGCCAAAAAGGAAAGCCTTGATGGCTATTTCTAGACCATTTCCAGAATTTCTTGCCCCACTTGTAAGGTAACCATATTCACCAGAAAAGGCGAAATCCAGGTGGTCATCCAGGACCTTTTCAATCTCATTTGCCCTCATATAGGCTGAGTTAAGATCTAAGTCAAAGCCTGAAATATTTATAGAAAGATGGTCCCTGTCATTAATAACAAGAGTCGTATCTCCCTCAAAAACCACTCCGATTTGGGCAAGCTTGTCTGGAGCATCCTCACTTAAAATCATCTGGTCGATTAGTTTATCGATTGTTTCATCGTCAAGGTCAGATAGGAGAAGAAGCTTGTCATCAAAGATATTTTTAAAGATATCAAGTATAACCAGGCTCTCATCATAGGTCATAGTTGTTGGAAAATCATAACCTTTGAGATTTCTCCTTAGAGAAAGATTGGAAGAAATTATTATATCTTTGCTAAATTCTTTCAATTTTTCACCTTCATATTTAGTTGTTCAATTTCTTCTTTTATATTGGCTGCAAGCTCGTAATCCTCTGTTTCAACAGATTCGGCAAGCTTTTGGGAAAGGTCTTTAATCCTTTCAGCGACCTGTCTAAATTCTCTTTCTGCCTTTGGGAATCGGCCCTTATATTCTGATAAATTATTGTAGGTCTTAAGGACCTTTTCAGTTAAATTTTTATTCAGATTATAGCAATGAGGGCAACCAAAGATTCCCTCCCTGATATTTGACTCAAGATTGCCACAATAAGGGCAAGCCTTGTCATCAAGGTTCATAATATATTCTAAATCTTTGTTATTTTGATTAAATTTATATTCATAATAAGAATTAATCACTTCATCAAGACTAGGCACGAAATTTTTGATAAGGCCTTCAAGAGCCTTGGGATCAAAATTAAGATTTTCAGCAGGAATCTGGCTCACATCCTCATCCTTAGGAAGCTTGGCGTATTTTTTGACGCAATCCTGGCAGAGGTGGATGTCATGACTATTGCCATTAAAAATCACCTTAAGGCTGACAGTCGCATCTTTTCCGCATTTATCACATTTCATAATTAACTCCTCGCAAGTATACTTAGAAGAAGGCTTCTTACAATACTTGATCTAACTTTATTTCTACCCCTTGGCTCTATATCGGCCAAAGACTTATCGCTAGTGGCATATTTTGCCATCAAAAGTTCATTTTCAGTCAAATACTCCCTCTCAAAAAGATCATCAAACAAGCTATAAGCATTGGATTGACTCATTTCCTTCTTAAGATTCTTTGACAAATAACTTATATAATCATCCTCTTCGACAATGGTGATAATCTTAATAAAACCATTACCACCACGCTTACTTTCGATAAGATAGCCATTATAAGGGGTAAATCTAGTAGATAAGACATAATTTATCTGACTAGGCGAGCAATCAAACCTACTAGCCAAGTCATTTCGCCCAATCTCAAGAGCCCCATCGACGCTATCTTCAAGCATGAGTTTTAAAAATCTTTCAATCTGATTAGTAAGACCAGCCATAAAATCACCTTCAATCTTTCTAATATTATAAATAAAATCTTAATCATGGCAAAATTAAGATCCTAGTAAAGGCCAAAAGATACTGACTATCCCTGACCATCATCTGTTAAATAAAAGAAGCACTTGCTTCTTAGGTAAATTATACTAGATAAGTAGGAATTTACAATTTTTTATCCAAGATAATATTATTATTTACTTTAATTCTTCGTATTGTCATCTCATGATGAATTGTTGTCATCAAGCTGATGACTTCGACTAAAGGAGGGGCGAAGGGGGCGGCCGATGCCCCCTCATGCCCCTCCTTAAACCTCCCCATTTCACCCCCTCTCGGCTCCTAAAGCGGAGTGCGGAATAGGAAGATTTTTTTCAAAAATCTTCTTTATTATGATGGATTACTTCGTATTTAACTATCCTTATTCTTACTGATTTAAAATCAAAAGTCCCCTAAAAATCACAATCTAGTCCAACTAAGCTTTTTATACTTACTTACTGTCTTAGTAACTACAATATTTTTATTTAAGTCTGGTTGTCAGTGTGATTTTCTTAACGGTGACTTCTGCTTTTAAATCTACCCATAGATTAGTATCTTATACCAACTCATCGCGATGTTTGCAAAGGCAAACGAGCCTTAGGTCTACCTTGACGTCCAGATTCTCTCAGAATACAGAATAATTCTCCCAAGGTCGGGAGATTTTGTAAATGGAGATGCCGTTAAGAAAATCTCCTGACGCACAAGTGAATATTAAATTTCTGTAATTACTGAGATGTAGAGTATATACAAAGCATAAATTTGGGCTAGATTGAGATTTTTAGGCATCGGAATGTCAAAATCAGCTTGAATTGGTCTAGCTTTTACGAAGAGATCTGTCTACAAAGAGTGGCTTGCCGAAGGCAAGCTTCTGTTTATGCTCCCCGCTTTAGGGGCCGCCTGGG
>NZ_JBGMEF010000036.1:0-6762 GCF_046365475.1 Anaerococcus kampingae | reverse complement strand
TGCCAGATTGCTTAACAGCAACATCTAAACCAGCATAAGCAACCAACTGATTAGCTCTCTCAAAACGAGAAATATCACCAATTTCTGAGAAAATAGCAGCACCTAAGACATCACCAATACCGGTGATAGAAGTAATAACAGGGCATAAAGAATTAATCATAGAAGAAATTTCATCTTCAATATCAGCTATCTGATCTTCAAGAAAAGAAATTTGAGCAATAATCTGTTTAATTTGAAAAGAAAAAGACTTTAAAGCAAACTTAACACCAAAAGAATTAGAAGCCTTCTCTTGAATTTCTTTAGCCTTATCAATACCAAAGCGACCCTTACTACACTTAGACAACATCTTAGCAAGCTCATCAGCAGGAATAGAAATCATATCCTCAGGCAAAGGATACTTACTCAAAAGCTCCTTAGAAGCCACACCATAAATATTAGAAAAAAGCGAAGAATACTCAGGGAAAACCTGATCTAAAATACAAACAAGCTTTCTCTTCCAATCAGAAGCTTCATCAACAAGAGCAAACCTGAACCTAGAAAGATTTCTTAAAGCAAAAGTATCCTCATCAGAAAAATTAGAAACAGAAAACTCACCAAACCTAAGAATTTGAGCAATAACAAAAGAATCAACAGAATCATTCTTAGTCTGTCTAATATACATCTTTCTAAAAGCATCAGATTGAATAGGATTAATAACAATACAAGAAAAACCTAAATCAATTAAGAAAGAATAAAGCGAAAGCCAATAATGGCCAGTAGCTTCCATACCAATAATACAATTGTTAGAATCAATCGAAAAAGAGGAAATAAATTTCTGAAACTTCTCTAAACCCCTAATAGAATTAGAAAAAGAAAAGGACTCAGAAACAAGTTTCCCATCAGAATCAATTATTGAGGCTTCGTGGTTAGATTTTGCAATATCAACACCAATGTAAAACATAAAATCACCTAGCTTTAATATAAATTTAGATAGAGAAAGGACCCTCAAGAACTTTACGACAATCAAACCTCGTTAGACATACAGCAACGAAATGTGCTATCCAGCTCATACTGATAAAGACGTAAAGAAGAGGCGTAACCCTAAATTGGGAAGACTAGCTTCAAGGAGGTTAACTACGACCTCTATCTATACAATTATTATCCCATAAGAAAGTGGGATTGAGAACAAAATGTAGTATTTATTACTACAACTATAATATACGAGGAGGTTAAAACTTGGATAAGAATAGTTTATCACATACCAAATGGAGATGTAAATACCATATAGTTTTTGCACCAAAATATAGAAGACAAGTAATATATAGACAACTAAGAAAAGATATAGGCAGTATACTTCGAGAATTATGTTCAAGAAAAGGAATAAACATAATAGAAGCAGAGCTATGTCCAGATCATGTACACATGCTGGTAGAAATATCACCAAAATATTCTGTATCACAAATAATGGGATATTTGAAAGGGAAAAGTTCATTAATAATATTTGATAGACATGCCAACCTAAAATATAAATATGGAAACAGACATTTTTGGTGTAGAGGATATTATGTAGATACAGTGGGAAGAAATGAAAAGAAAATAAAAGAATATATACAAAATCAATTAAGAGAAGATTATTACACTGACCAAATAAGTATAAAGGAATATTATGACCCGTTTACGGGAAAGTCAGTAAATAAGAACAAATAAAAAAACTGCTTAAGCAGTAGTTGGGATAGTGGTGCATGTGACAGAATACTCGACAGCCCCAATAGGGGCGTGCCGGTATTCGCGCCTTATAGGCGCTGTGCAAACTACCAGCTAAGCTGGTAGTTTTGATTATAGTAGTTGATGTAAGTATTTTTTGCTATAGTAAAAATATAGGCCTTAATATTTCTAGTATTTTCTATTTTCTTACTATTATTTATGACTTTTAGAAAAGTTTCGCTTGTTATATCCTGGGCTACGTCCTTATTTTTACTCAAAGAGAGCAAAAATCTATAAACATCTTCAAAGTATATTCTATATATTTTTTCGATATCCATTTTGCCCTCCTCACTCTTTATGATATAATAATATTATCAAATATTAAAGGAGATGCCATGAGAAATAAAGAACTTTATGAAAGGATATTTTTACGAACAACAATTATTATTTTAACCATATTATTTTTATTATTCCTTGCACCAGCCCTATTAAATGCCCTCATGCCCATAATACTAGCTCTAGTAATCGTGGGATTATTGGCACCATCTATAAGAAAGATTGACCATATCCTGCCAATCAAACACAAGGCGGTATCCTACCTGCTTGGTACAATCCTGCTCTTGCTTCTATTATTTTTCTTGGTATGGTTTGTTCAGTTTATAGTAAATCAAGTCTCTGGCTTGGTAGGTAATATCATTAGCAATTGGGATAAGATTGTATCTTCTGTAAATACTTGGATCAATGATGCCAATTCACAGATTAACCTCATGCCAGACTATGTATCAAACACAATAAGGTCTGGACTTAAGTCTTTGTATGAATGGTTGGGTAGCTTACAAAAAAACGCAATCAATATTACCTTTGGCTTTACCCAAGCTTTTATAAATACCTCCAATGAAATAATATTTTTTGTGATTACTTTTGTAGTTGCATTTTATATAATACTTGGCGATATGCAAAATGTTTATGATAAATACCATCTATTGATACCAGAAAAGTCAAAGAATAACCTTTCTTTGATAAGGGCTGTCTTTAAGAATTCAACCTGGAATTATATAAAATCCCAACTAAAACTAGCCTTTCTGTGCACAATAATAATGGCGATTTTCCTGTTTTTCATAGGCCAACAATACTTCATGCCAATAGCCCTAATATTAGGATTTGTAGACCTACTTCCTATGATTGGTCCTATAATAGTCCTCTTGCCATGGTCAATAATAGAACTACTTATCTTTGATAATACCATAAAATCCTTAGGACTATTGATTGTATTGACAGCTTGGACTGGGCTTAGACAAGTCATAGCTCCAAAGGTAATAGGAAGTTCTGCAGATATACACCCAATTCTATCAGTTATAGCTCTTTATGCTGGACTTAAACTTATTGGAGTGATGGGAGCCATATTGTTGCCAGTTGTATTTATATTTATTGTAGGAATTTATAGGTCTGGAATAATTGATAATTGGATTTATGATTATAAACTATTTTTTAAATATATTAGTGATACATTAAACATTGGAAAAAGAAAACTGGATATTCCAGATGAAGAAAATTAAAAATTAAGTATATTGTTCTTAGTGATAACAATTATCAGTAAGGAGATATTATGGATAAATTTCAAGTTAAGATTTTGGATATAAAAGAAGAATACAAGTATGTATGGACATATACCTTAGAAAAACCCGATGATTTAAATTGGGATGAGGGTTCTAGCTTTCATCTGGCTCTACCAGGTTACGATGAGACAGGAGAGGTAAATAAAAAACTAATTCATCACTTAAGTATAAACACACTTACAAGTGAGGGGAATATTAGATTTACTACAAAAATTCCTATAAGAAAATCACCTTTTAAGAAGACTTTATCGATTCTTAAGATTGGAGATACAGTAACAATTTTTAAGCTAAAATCTCACATGTCCTTAAAAAGAGAAAATAGACCGCTTGTTGCCCTTTCTCAAGGTCTTGCAATGTCAACTATTAGGCCACTTATAAAAAGATTTGAAGAAGATAACACAGATATTCCAGAATTCATAAGTGTAAATGTAAATACCAAGGATACTCATCTTTACGAAAGTGATTTTGAAAATATTGACGGATCACTTTTAGTCAAATATTGGCTAGATAGTAGAAGCGACTATCTTGAGAAAATAAAAGAGCTTGCTAATGATAGGTCAGACTCATATTTTTATGTGGTTGGTAGCGAAAATTTCTTGTTGGATACTCTATTTGTTTTATTAGAAGAAGGAATAAGTGAACAAGCCATTGTTATCGATAAGGATAAGGAAAAAAGAGATATCTTTTTACAAAGCTTAGAAAATTATAATATTATATACTAAAAATTGATGGCATTGCCATCTTTTTTTATATAAAGGAGAAAAAATGGAAAAAGTTGGATGCTACATACATATTCCTTTTTGTCAAAAAAAGTGCTATTACTGTGATTTTTGTGCATATATGAATGTAGAAAATAGGGTTGAACCCTATATAAAAAATTTAATAAAGGAAATTAAGCTCTACCAAGAAAGACTAAATATAGAAATAGATACTATTCACATAGGTGGGGGTACTCCTTCTTATGTAGATGCAAAATATATTGAAGAAATAGTAAATGAAATAAAGAAATTTAAGATAGAGAAAATAAAAGAATTTACCATAGAATGTAATCCAAACTCTATATCTAAGGAAAAACTAGCAATCTATAAGGATATTGGTATCAATAGGATTTCTCTTGGTGTCCAATCTTTTGATGATGAAGTCTTAAAAGAAATTGGCAGAAATCATACAGCGGATATTGCCCTAAAAGATATAGATATGATCAGGGATGCTGGCTTTGACAACTTATCCTTTGACCTCATGCTCAATCTTCCAAGGCAAACTTATAAGTCTGTTAAAAATGAACTAGCTATGGTAAAAAAGATTTCTCCTGAACACATATCATGGTATTCTCTTATTCTAGAAGAAGGATCAAGATTTTATGCTTTAGATAAAAAAGGGCAAGCTAGACCTGATGGAAGATGACCTAGAGGTAGTTATATTTTCATATCTTGTTGATAGCTTAGATAAATTGGGACTTAAAAGATATGAGATATCCAATTTTGCGAAAGCTAGTAAGGAGTCTATCCATAACAAGAAATACTGGAATATAGATGACTATATAGCCTTTGGCCTAGGAGCTTCGGGATTTTTATCTAATAAGAGATATACCAACACTAGAAATTTTGTAAAATATGACAAGGCTATTAGAGAAGCTAGGTATCCTATCGTTTTTGAAGAATTTATAGATAAGGATGAAAGAGAGAAAGAATATATTATATTTAAACTTAGGGAGAGCGAGGGAATAAATCTAAGAGAATTTAAGAAGAAATTTGCCTGTGATTTCCTAGTTAAATATCAAGATGTGATAGAAAAATTCAAGGACCAAGATTTTTATAAGCTTGATGATAATTTCTATTTTACTAAAAAAGGAATGAGTCTTTCCAATGAATTCTATATTGAAATCATTTAAACTTTAGTGAATTATATTTTCCTAAGTGGGTAAATATCATATAGAACATAGAAGGAGATTATATTATGGAAATTAAAAAAGTTACTGTTGCAGGCGGTGGAGTTTTGGGAGCTCAAATTGCCTATGCCGCTGCCTTTCATGGTTTTGACGTTACTATATGGGGAAGAAGCGAAGGTTCGATTGAAAGAGCTAAGCCAAGGATTAACAAGGTATATGAGACTTAGACGAAAGAATTGGAACTTGCACCAAGATACATCGGAGCAGAATTCCCAAACTATCCTAGGTCATTTTTTGATGATGTTAAGGATATAAATTTAGAAAAGATCGAAGAGTTAAAGAAAAATAACGAAAAAGCCTACAAAGATTTAAAATATACAGTCGACTTAGAAGAGGCCTTTGCTGATGCTGATTTAGTTATAGAGGCTATAGCAGAGAAAGTTGACGAGAAAAGGGACTTTTATGAGAAGATTAAGGATATCTTAAAGGATGACGCAATACTTGCTTCAAACTCTTCAACCTTTATGCCATCAATGCTTAAAGACTTCACTGGAAGAGAAGAAAGATTCCTTCACTTACACTTCGCAAACAGTATTCATAGACAAAATCTAGCAGAAGTTATGGGTCATGACACTACAAGTAAGGAAGTGATAGATACTGTAGCTCAATTTGCAAGAGATATAGGAATGTATCCTGCTATTATAAAGAAAGAGAATCCCGGCTATATCTTAAACTCAATACTCGTTCCTCTATTAGATGCAGCTCTCGCTCTTTACGGAGATGATATTGCGGAGCCAAAAGATATAGATATGGACTGGAAGATTGGATCAGGTTCGCCAAAGGGTCCTTTCGAGATGATCGATATAATAGGAATTAATACCGTAATTAATGTTACTAGCACTAGAGAAGATGCCAAGGATCCATCAACTCCTATGGGCAAGGCTCTTAAGAAACTTAAAGAAAGAGAAGCCAAGGGACTTAAGGGAATTGAGACAGGAGAAGGCTTCTACAAATACAGATAAATTAATAATGCTTCTGAGCTTAAGTCTTGGGAGCATTTTTATTGTCCACTTAAGTGAGTTGAGCGAACGAAAGAGAGCGAAACAATAAACCACCTGCTATGCAGGTGGAGGGATTAAGCTTTAGCTTCAAGCACCAAGAAAACCTCCTTAAAGTATAATTGTGATAGTCACATGCACAATTAAACAAGACCAGCTATCAAATGTCAAGAGAAAATAGAAAATAATTAATCTTGTAATTTATGGCACGTCAAACAAGCCTAAAAATTAGGCTTAGAAAACTAAATAACAATTAAATATTAGGTATGTAAGCTTTGTTATCCCTCAAAACAGCAAAAATAATGTTAGTAAGTTTTCTAGCAACTGCACCAATAGCTGTACCATGAGCTTTACCCCTTTGTCTAAGCTTTTGATAATAAACAGACAAAGCAGGATCCTTAAAAGCTGCAACACTAGCAGCAAGCCAAATAGCACGTCTAAGATAAGGAGAACCACGTTTAGAAATCTTAGTATCAGTAGCATTAAAATTGCCAGATTGCTTAACAGCAACATCTAA
>NZ_JBGMEF010000035.1:0-14627 GCF_046365475.1 Anaerococcus kampingae | reverse complement strand
CCTTAGGACATGCCCGTCATACAAGAAAGGGTCACTTGCAATTTTTAGCAAGTGACCCTCTCTTTTAATATTTATTAAATATTTCGTGATATTTTTCTATTTGTTTTTTTATATCTTTAGCAAATATATCAGAGCCTACAACTATCTCATCAAGACCGAGTGCTAAGACATTTTCGACATTATCAGTCTTAATTCCCCCATCGATTTGAATCTTAATATCCTTCTTATTTTCATCGATGTAATTTCTAAACAATTTGACAGTATCTATACTTTGCTCCATAAATTTCTGACCACCAAAGCCTGGATTTACACTCATTACGAGCACTAGGTCTATATAGTCAAAATACTCTAAGAGCTTTTTAGGATCTGTAGCTGGCTTTGATGTAAGCCCTACTTCCATCCCAGCTTCTTTAATAGCAAGCAGGGTCTTTTTTAAATCTTTACATGCCTCATAATGAACTGTTAGCCTATCGCATCCTGCCTTTTTAAAATCATCTATATACCTAATTGGATCTTCTATCATAAGATGGGTATCAAAAAAATAATCATTTTTATCTCTTATATCAGATATTACCTTAAAACCAAAGGAAATATTTGGAACAAATATCCCATCCATAACATCTATGTGGATTATCTCAAGTCCTGTACCCCTTGTCTGATCAAGGTCAGCCTGTAAATTAGCAAAGTTACATGAAAGTATTGATGGTGCTAGTTTTACCATTTGTTAAGTCTCCTTTGTTTTAATTCTTCAAAAAGTTGTAGGTAATTTTTATATCTTGATTGGGCGATTTTGCCAACTTCTAAGTCTTCTTTGACCCTGCATGATGGCTCATTGATGTGATTACAATCCTTGAATTTACAGTTTCTATTCCTTAGCTCTACGAAGGTATTTTTAAGATCATTCTCATCTTCTAGAAAATCAAATTCAAAGCTATCAAAGCCTGGCGTATCAAAGATAAAAGTATCTTTAGAAATCTTAAAAATTTCTGTGTGTCTTGTTGTATTTTTTCCTCTTCTAGACTTTTGGCTTATCTCGCCTATTTCTATTTCCCTATCCAAAACATTTGATAGGAAGGTTGATTTTCCAACACCACTTGCTCCGGATACTGCTGAGGTCTTTCCTTTAAGGACTTCTAGAATTTCATCTTTTGGGAAGTCCTTGTAATTATCAATCTCTATTAGCTTGTATGATAAATTCATGTAAATATCTGCTATTTTTTTGATTTTTTCCTGGCTTACTAGGTCTATTTTCGTTAAAATTATTACTACGTCGATATTTAAATACTCACACATAGCAAGATATTTATCAAGGTTGTAGAGATTAAGTGGTGGGTGGTCTATGGTTATAAAAACTAGTAGCTGGTCTACATTTGCAATATTTGGTCTTTTTATCTCATTTCTTCTAGGTAGAAGCTTTGTGATATAGGCCTTTTCATCTTCAAGAACATCCACTTCGACATTATCACCTACCAGTGGCTTTTTATCCTTGACTCTAAAGTTCCCACGGGCCTTGGCCATTAATAAGCTCTCTTCAGTGTCTACATAATATAATTCTTTTTGACTTTTAATTATTTTACCAATCATCTAATTAACTGTATATACTCCATAAGATTCATCATCAACTAAAACTTCCAGCCTGCTAGAAGCTTGTGACATTACTTTAAGAACTAAAACACCATTTTCATTTAATTCTACTGAAGAATGGTAATCATCATAAATAAGCTCTGATCTATTACCTTGTCTATCAATCTGGTAGACTTTTACATTGAAATTATCTTTAGCATTTCCAATATTTAATTTAAGCTGGACTTCCCTATTAGGATTTGTCGCTTCTTTTTCTTCTTCACCTAAACTTATTGTTAAATCTATGGCTGATTCTTCTTTTACTTCAGTACCTGCTCCAATCGACTGATTCATTACTAGGCCTCTTTGAGTATTTGATGAATTTCTGTAGTCTACATTTCTTACTTTTAGGCCAGCATTTTTTGCGGCTGCTATTGCATCCTTCTCGCCCATACCTAAGAGATTTGGTACTTCTACTATTTCTGTTGTGTCTTCTGGACCTACAGATATAACAAGGCTAATCTCAGAACCAGACTGAACGCTTGCTCCTGCTGATGGCTCTTGTCTAATTACTAGGTCTTTTTCAACTGTATTAGAATAATCTGTAGATGTTGTTCCAAGTTTTAATCCTAGTTCCTTTAGGGTATCTTCTGCCTGGCTTAGGTTCATGTTTTTTAGCTGAGGGACTTCTACTTCTCTTCCAGAAGAAATTACAAGATAAACTACACTACCTTTTTTAGCTTTAGTGGATGCATCAGGGTCTTGACTCATAACCTTACCCTTTTCATATTCATCACTTTCTGCAGTTCTTGAAATATTTGCCTTAAAGCCTCTACTTTCAAGTTGTTTTACTGCTTGTTCTTGAGTTAAGTTTACTACTGTAGGTATTTCTATTTCATCTTGGTTAAACATTGTTGAGAAGAAATAGACAGCCCCTACTAATATAAAGGCCAATAAAGCTAGTGGCCAAATCTTTATTGATGTTTTCTTGGATTCTTTCTTCGACTTCTCTTCTTGAGTGGATACATAGATAGCTTCCCTGTCGTCTTCGTAGTAATCGTCTACTTCTTCCCTTTTCTTTTTAGGTACTACTATAGGGATTCTTGCTGTATCTTCAATCTCTTCTGTATTTTTAACTAAGGATTCATCATCTAAAGCTTCTATTAATTCACTTGCATTTTGGAATCTCTCGGTTGGATCCTTTTTAAGTAGTTTCATTATTATATAATTCAAGTGTAGGGATAGGTCGGGATTTAATTCTCTTGGTGGAATTGGATTATCTTGTATATGCATCACTGCAATTCCAACCGAGTTGTCTGCATCAAAAGGCACCCTTCCTGTTGCCATCTCATACATTACGGCCCCTAGAGAGTATAAATCTGACTTTTGATCTACAATCTTACCCTTTGCTTGTTCTGGTGATATATAATGGACTGTACCTAATATCGAGCTTGTATATGTTATGGTTGCGTTGGACGATACCCTAGCTATACCAAAATCGGTTACCTTTGCTAGACCAAACTTATCTATAAGTATATTTTGTGGCTTGATATCTCTATGGATTATACCTGAAGCGTGGGCTGATTTTAAAGCCTGAGCTATTTGTGTAGAATAATCAATAATATCATAATTGGATAGGATTTTTTCCCTATCTATTAGATCTTTTAGGGTCTCTCCTTCTACATACTCCATTACTATGTATTGGATAAGCTTGCCATTTAGCATGTCTTTTCCAATATCATATACATTAACTATATTTATATGGCTAAGTCTCGCTGCGGACTGAGCCTCATTATTAAATTTCTTTAAAAATTCGTCATCTTCGGCGTATTGGTCTTTGAGTACTTTAATTGCCACAAACCTACCCAGAAGCCTATCCTTGGCCTTGTAGACCTTGGCCATGCCTCCCACGCCGATTTCCTTTATAATTTCATATCTACTATCTAAAACTATATTTTCCATATTACCCTCTTATAGTAAAATAGTTGTAACTGTAATATTGTCTCTTCCTCCACTTTCTATAGCTTCTTCTATCAAAAGAGACGAAATTTCATAAGGGTCAGTCTTATCTTTTACTATATTTTCTATTTGTTCATCTGTAATCTCATTTGTCAAGCCATCTGTTACCATTAAAATAAGGTCCTTATCTTCCATATCAAAACTTCTACTATCTGGCGATACTTTTGCTTCTGTTCCCACCGCTTTAGTTATGGCTGCCTTATTTATGAAATTTTCAGCTTCATCTTCTGTTAAAGAGCCGGAATCTAGTAAATCATTTACAAGAGAGTGATCACGAGTTAACCTTCTAAGCTCGCTATTTCTATAGATGTAAGCTCTTGAGTCACCAAGATGTGACAAATGATAGACTTTATTTTTGTGATCTATGCAAAGACAGACTACTGTTGTTCCCATCCTGTCATAGTCTTCTTGAGAAGATAGTGAGAAAATCTCATTGTTTGCATAGATTATAGCTTCTTCTTGGAGCTTTAATAGAGAATCATAGGCATTTAAATCTGCTTTTTTAACATAATCTATAAATAAATTTACAGCCATTTTGCTTGCAATTTCTCCCTTGCTATGGCCTCCCATACCATCAGCTACTATGAAGAAGTCAACGTTATCTAAACTAATATTTGAAAATGAATCTTCATTTTCGCTTCTTATTTTACCAATATTTGTAATTGAAGAAAATTTCATTCTTACCTCGCATAATTATTTCTAAGCTGGCCACAGGAAGCGTCTATATCTTGACCCATGGATTTTCTTATAGTGGCATTTAGGCCCCTTCTGCTTAGTTTATTTTTAAATTCATCTAAAGCACTCATCTTTGGTTTATCATGTTTAAACTCCTCGATCGGGTTTAGAGGAATTAGGTTTATATGTACATTTTTGCCAAATAAGAGATCGTGTAAATTTTCTACATCTTCATCTAGGTTATTTACCTTATCGATTACAACATATTCAAAGGAAACCCTTCGGCCTGTTTGATCAAAGTAATAATCTGTAGCCTTTATAAGCTGGTCAATAGAGTATTTTTTGGCTATTGGCATAAACTTAGCTCTTTTTTTATCATCTGCATAGTGAAGAGAGACAGCTAAGTTTACATCTAATTTTGTATCAGCTAGCTTGTAAATTTGTGGAACAAGTCCTGAAGTTGAAAGGGTTATTGACCTATGAGAAAGATTTCTACCCTTAGGGTCTGTGATAATTTCAATGAACTTTTCTATATTTGTAAAATTATCCAAAGGCTCGCCTATGCCCATTATTACAATATTTGAAATAGGTCCATTTAATCTTTCTAGGAGGTAAACCTCTTCTATTAATTCAGATGCTGTCATATTTCTTACTAGGCCATTTTTGGTAGATGCACAGAAAGTGCACCCCATCCTGCAGCCAACTTGGCTTGATATGCAGATTGTAGACCTATCCTTATAATCCATATAAACTGCTTCTATAATATTTTTATCATCTAATTCTAAAAGATATTTCTTTGTAGAATCTAGCTTTGAGCTAAAAGTCTCTAAAAGCTTCACACTATCAATCTTAAAGTCTTTCTTAAGCTCTTCTCTCATCTTTAGGGGAAGGTCTGTCATCCCCTCAAAATCATTTATCCTATTAACATGGATATTATGAAATACCTGTTTAGCCCTAAATTTTTGATAAGATTTTTCTTTGAATAAGTCTTCAATTTGACTTATATTTTTATCATTTATACTAATCATTTATCTTCCTAAACTTGGATATGAAAAATCCATCACATCCATCTTCAAAACTCCTGTATTCCTTAAAAGGCTCTCCCTCTATGTCTATACTTTCTAAATTTATCTTAGCCTTCAGATATAGGAAATTATCCCTATTTTCTAAAGGGCCTATGGTACAGGTTGAGTATAAGAGAATCCCGTCTTTTTTAAGGTATTTTATAGCTTGGTCAAGGATTTCTTTTTGCAGGCTAGCTAGCCTTACAATCGTTTCCTTATTTCTATTATATCGTATTTCTACTTTTCTTCCTACTACCCCAAGACCAGAACATGGAGCATCTACTAAAATATAATCAAATTTATTTTCAAAATCCTCTACAAATGTAGAAGCATCGTGGTTTGTGATAGAAATATTTTTTAGTCCCAACCTTAAAATATTTTCTTCAATAAGTTTATTTTTAGAAGAAGATATGTCATTTGCGATTATTTGGCTAGTATTATTGGTTATCTCTGCCAAATATGACGTCTTTGTACCTGGTGCAGCGCATAAGTCTAATATTTTAGAATTTTCCTTAGGATCTAGGACTTCTACAGCCTTCATTGATGATTCCTGTTGGATAATAAAATAACCTTCTTTAAAATATTTGCTTGCTGCAAGGGAGGCTGGATTTTTGACTATCAAGGCATTTTTCGCAATTTTTCCATCTTCTATTTGATAGCCTTCTGCTTCTAACTTCTCTCTTAATTCATCTTTGCTTATCTTTAGCTTATTTACCCTTATTGAAAGATTTTTAAGGCTATTTGCATCTCTAAGATAGGCCTTGGTATAGTCCATCCCATAATTGTCATAGATATATCTGGTAATTTCTTCCGGGAAGGAATATCTTATCGAAAGGCTTTTTATATCATCAGTCTCATAGATAGTTGCTATTTCCTTTTCATCCCTTATGAAATTTCTAAGAATGGCATTAACAAAGGCTGAAGACTTTTTGTTTTTTTCCTTACTTAGGTCAACAAGCTTATCAACAGTTGCATAATCTTTTGTATCTAAGAAATGAATGTTATAAATTCCAATTTCTAGGATAAGAAGGATTGACTTGTGGATTTTTTTAAGCCTTATAGAAGATAATTTTCTTATCATATAGTCTATATAGATTTTATTTTCCAATACTCCGTAGACATTTTTGCTGACGAAGGCTAAGTTTTCTGCCTTGTCAGCATACTTATTTATCATGTCGTTAGATTTTTTATCTTGGTAGACAATGGCGTAGAGAATATTAAATATTATCTTTAAATCAGTCATTTTCTATGATATATCCTATTTCTAGGTCATTTCCTAATAAGAAGCTCTTTGTATCCATGGCCTTTTTGCCCGGAACTTGGATTTTTTCGATTCTTATAGCAGAATCTCCTGTTCCTATTAAAATTAGGTCATTTTTATTTGCTGCTAGAATTTCGCCAGCCTTGCCTTTTTTATCGGAAGCTAGGCTTGCCTTATGGATTTTAATATTTTCACCCTTATATGGAAAATAAGCCACAGGAAAGCCAACAAAGGCTCTTATTTGGTTTAAAATTTCCCTACTTGTCCTTGTAAAATCAATCCTTCCCATTTCCTTTGATATCTTTGTGCAGAAGGTCGCCTTTGAATCATCTTGTTTAATTCTTTTTGCATAGACTTCATCAAAGTTTAAAATAGCTTCTCTAATGGCCTCTGCACCAAGGGCTCCTAGCTTATCTTCTAGGTCAAAGTAATCTTCACTTGGACCTATTTGATAATCTTTTTGGATTAGGATATCACCAGAATCCATGCCTTTTTCTATGAGCATGGCTGTAGCTGATGTTTCCTCTTCACCATTTAGTAGGGAAAATTGTATAGGACTTGCTCCCCTATACAGTGGTAATTTTGAAGGGTGGAGGTTTATTATCCTGTCCTTAAAATTATCTAGTAAAACATCTTTTAGAAGTTGGCCAAAGGCAACTACTACTATAAAGTCGATTTTAAGGTCCTTAAGTAGGCCCACAAATTCTTCTGTATTTACAGAATCTGGTGTCTCAACTCTAATTCCCTTATCTTCTGCATACTTTTTAATCTCTGTTGGAGAAAATTTATTCCTAGACCTCTTCTTATCCTTGCTAGATACAACTAGGCTTACATTTATATTTTCATCATTATAAAGAACATCCAAAGTCTGCACTGCAAACTTTGGATTGCCCATAAAACATATATTAATCATTTATTTCTTCTTGGTCCTCAAATTTAATTTCTTCGATGTATTTATCCTTAAATAATATTCCATCTAAGTGGTCGATTTCGTGTGATAGAATAACTGCTGGGAAACCATGAGCATCCCAAATCTGTTCCTTACCTTCTTCATCAAGGTATTTTACCTTTACATGCTCAGCTCTTTTAACCGTAGCGTTGAAATCTGGTATAGATAGGCAACCTTCTACTCCGATTTGTTCACCATCTTTTTCTATTATTTCAGGGTTTACAAGCTTAACTAGGCCTGTCTGTCCATCTTGAGGGTCTACTACTATTACTCTTTTAAGTATTCCTACTTGTGGAGCGGCAAGGCCTACTCCGTTTGCATCATACATTGTTTCTGCCATGTCATCTAATAAAATATTAATCCTATCGGTAACTTGGTCTACTTCTCTTGAGACCTTTCTTAAGATTGGGTCTCCATCTATTCTTATATTTCTAATTGCCATATTTCCTCCTTATTTAGAGTTGCAATATTATCTCTCTTTATCCTTTATATTTTACTGGTTTTAGGCTAATTTTCAATTATCCTTAAAGGCTATAGAGTATAGCCTACTTATACCCTGGTCATCGATTGTTACACCGTGAATTTTTTCTGCAAGCTGCATGGTTGTTTGTCTATGGGTTATCATTATAAATTGGGTCTTATCAGATAGGCTTTTTAGGTATTCTATATATCTTTTTATGTTTGATTCATCAAGGGCCGCATCAATTTCATCTAAGATAGAGAATGGGGCTGGATTTTGTTCAAATATTGCAAAAAGTAAGGCTACTGCAGTAAGAGCCTTCTCCCCACCTGATAGAAGTGAGATTGATTTTAAGGACTTTGATGGTGGTTTCGCTTCAATTTCAACACCAGCTGTAAGGAAGTCCTCGCTGTCTAAGATTAGCCTTGCATCTCCTCCCATGAAGAGGATTTTGAAGATTTTGGTGAAGTTCTCATTAATTATAGCGAAGTTTTTTGAAAATTCTTCCTTCATTTCCTTTTCTAGGGCTAGGATCATTTTTTCTATATCTTCTTTAGCATTTTTCAAATCTTTTATCTGAACTTCGACAAAATCAAGCTCTTTGGCAACATTATCGAAGTCTTCAAGAGCTGTAGGAGTAAAATATCCAATCTCATTTATCCTTTTTTGTAAATCTATGAGGTCATTTTTCTTTACCTCAAGCTTTTGGCAATCCTTGTATTTTTCCCACAAGTCCTTTATAGAAATGCTTATAAATGGTGATATTTCATCTTCTAATTGACTGTAAGACTCATTTAAATTTTCTAATTTATAGGAAAGCTTTACCTTTTCGAGGTTTTCCTTGTTAAGGTCTTCTTCAATTTTAGTATTTTGGTCAATCAATTTTGAGTTTTCTGACTCGCAAGCTTCAATATCTTGACCTAAGACTTTTATTTTTTCTTTAAGATTATCGAATTCTTTTACGTATAGGTCAATCGAAGCTATAAGTTTATCATTTTTTAATAAGGATTCTTCAAGGTCCTTATTTAAATTTTTGGCAAGTTTTTCTTGGATTTTGATATTTTCTTTTATATCTGCAAGTTTTTCCTCAATATTTGCCCTGGCATTATCAGCTAAGACCTTATCACGTTTACTTATCTCTAGCTTATTTGTAAGAGCTGATATTTCATCTCTTACCCTATCAAATTCCTTATTTTTCGCTTCTAGCCTAGATTCATTTTCAGATATGCCTTGACTGAGTCTATCAAAATCATTTCTTAAAGAGCCTATGTCCATATTATTTATAGGTTTTTCATAGTCAAGATCAGAATCATTTAAGCTTTCCTTATGATTTATCAAAGATTCTATTCTTAGGCTTATCCTTGATATTTCATCACTTATTTCTTTAATTTTTTCTTCTCTTAGGTCGTAGGCTTCTTTTTCTTTAAGAAGTCTTTCTCTTTTTTCGTTAATTTCGGAATCTAGTTTACTTAAGACTTCTTCCAATTCCTGTCTTCTCTCATCTGATTTTTGTAAATTAAGGCTTAAATACTTTAGTTTTTTCTTACGATTTAAAAGATTGACATTTGACCTCTTATTTTTATCAGATCCTGCTACCATTGATCCCCAGTTATTAATAATATCTAGGTTAAGACTTATTATCCTATAACCCTTTATCTTTTTTGATAGATTGATTGCAGCATCTATATCTTTTACAACTACGGTTGACCCTAAAAAGTGATTGATAACGCCAGATAATTTATCATCGTAAGCCACGAGCTCGTAGGCCATAGCTATTACTTCTGGAAAATTTGGCCTTTCTTTTCTATATGAATTGATCGAATCTATAGGCAGGAAGGTAATCCTTCCAAGCTTTTCCCTATTTATAAAGTTAATAAGCTCTCTAGTATCTTCTTTTGACCTTGTGACAATATTTTGTAGGCCAGCTCCCATTAGGTTATCAATTATTTCCTCATAGCCAATTTTAACTGAGATTAAATTGGCAAGGGTGTCTACATAAAAACCTGCCATGGCGCTTTCTTTGGTCTTCTTGAGGAAGTCTTGGATTTGATAAAAGTATCCCTGGTTTTTATCAAGGCTATCTTTTTCTATCCTCATATCAGCCATTAATGACTTAATTTCTAGCTTCAAATTGTTTAATTCATTTAAAGTTTCCTTATACTTGTCATCCGCATTTTTGATGTCGTTTGCTAGAGTGGTTATAGCCATTTCTTGGTCATTTTTTTCTTTAAGTAAGGCTTCTTGATTTTCTTTGCTTGAATCAAGCTTTTGACTTAAATCTAAAATTTCCTTATCTAAGGCCTCTAATCTTTGTTTTTTCTCAGCCAAATCTTTTTGTCTTTTTTGATCAATAATAGCCCTAGATTTTTCAAAGACTTCATAATCTAAGATTTGTTCTTTTGTCTCTTCCGAACTTGACCTTTGACTATCTAAGATAGTATTTAATTCTGATATCTCTTTTTCTAAAGATATTTTTAAATCTTTAGCCTTTCCCAAATCATTTTCTAAGGATGATATCTTTTCGGCAATTTCTCTTAGTTCCTTATTTTTTAGGTCAAAGGATTTATTTTCACTTATTAAAGAATCCTTTAAATTTTCTAGATTTTCTTCTATCCTAGCCTTATCTCTAAGGTCATAATCCTTTTTTTGGATATTTAGGTCAAGATTCGCCTTAGAGCGTTCGATGTTTTTCTCATAAGTCTCTGCTTCTACCTTGGACCTATCTAGGTCTTCTCTTAAAGTCTCATATTTTTTCTTAAAAGGTCCAAGTTTTTCTAAAATTTCAGAATGACTTGATTCTAGGCTTGCTAATTTATTTTCGCTTTCCTTAAGTTTTAAATTTATCTCATCCCTTTTTTTAATCAAATCGTAGGATTTATTTTTAAGGTAGAAGTAAGCTTTTTTGTTAATATCTTCGCTTAATTCTTTATGGGCTAGGTAATTATCCTTGTAGGCCTTAAGAAGGCCATAATCCTTTTTCTTATATTCTAATTCCTTTTCGATTATCTCTAGGTCTTCGCTTACAGCTTTTAATTTCTTATCAGCTTCTTCTCTTCTGTACTTGTGTTTTGAAATTCCGGCAGCTTCCTCAAAAATCGCCCTCCTATCAGCAGGAGTTGACATAATTATTTCATCAATCCTACCCTGGCCAATTATTGAGTAGCCTTCTTTTCCTACTCCAGTGTCGAAAAATAATTCTCTAATGTCCTTAAGCCTGCACCTTTTGCCATTTATCTTGTATTCATTTTCCCCAGAACGATAAATTCTCCTGGTGATGCTCACCTTATCATAGGCAAGGTCTAGCCTTTTATCCTCGTTTGAGAAATTAAGACAGACTTCTGCTATGTTCATCGCATTTTTTGCACCTTGAAAGATTACATCCTTCATATTTGAACCACGGAGGCTCTTTATAGATTGCTCTCCCAAGACCCATCTTACAGCATCAGAAATATTAGATTTGCCAGATCCATTAGGTCCAACTACAGCAGTAATTTGACTATCAAATTCAATTTTTGTTTTATTTGCAAAGGATTTAAAACCCTTTAGTTCTATACTTTCTAGTCTAATTTAAATCACCACCGTATTTTTCTTCTACATAATCATCGATAAATTTATCTATATCTAAGTCGTATTTTTTCCCACAAGAAATAATATAAGATGAATCGCTTGATTTAAATTTAAGCTTAACCTTATATTTTTGATAAAAGTAATTCTTGTTTGATTTTTTATTGCCTGCAATTATTGAAATATCCCTATCATTTGTAAAAATTTCTAGGTCATCCTTTAAATCTAATTCTTTAATGAGCTTTTCTAAATATAACCTATAGATATAGGATTCTACTTCTTGCCTTAGGGCCGGATGGAAGGGTCCTGCTACTACATCTGCTCCTTCATTGATATTTTCTGTAGGCTGAAGGCCAATTCTAATGACATTAATATTTCTATATTCATAAATCATTAGGACTTCTGCAGATATTTCTATGGCATTATCCAGGCTTAGAGGCTTGTAAAGACCTGCCTGGTAGAGTTTTTCAAGCTTGGTGTCCTTGATTACTAAGGTTGGATAAATCCTAGCTATATCTGGACCAATCTTTGCTGATTTTATAGCTGTTGCAATTATTTTCTCCCTAGAATCCTTATATAGACCTGGCATTATTTGATGGCCTAGCTTAAATCCAAAATCTTTTATTAGCTTACTTGCTTTCTCGCTATCGCTTACCTTATGGCCCCTTTCGTTTGAATCTAGGACTTCTTGATCAAAGGATTGGATTCCTAGTTCTATGGTATCGACTTCATAAGATTTTAAGATTTCCAGAATGGAATTATTTATATAATCAGGTCTAGTTGAAAGTCTGATTCTATCAATAATTCCCTTCTTTTTGTAGGCCCTTGCTATTTTTAAGTATGAAATCATTGTATCAAGGGGAAGTCCTGTAAAAGATCCTCCATAGAAGGCTATTTCCTTACTTGTTTGCTTATCTTTAAAATATTTTAGGTAGTCTTCTATTTGCCTTACAATACTTGACTCATCTGCCTTATCTTTGTAATTTGTAATCTTTACCTGGTTACAAAAGGCACAATCGTGAGGGCAGCCCAAAAATGGAATAAAGATTGGTATTATTTGATTAGACATTTTTGATACGCTCATAGGCAAGTTTTGCTGCCATCTGCTCGGCTGTTTTTTTATTCTTGCCAATTCCTTCTGCTAAGGCCTTGCCATTTAACCTAACTTCCATAGTAAAAGTCTTATCATGCTCAGGACCTTCTTCTTTTATAAGTTCATAGGTCAAATTTTTCTTGTTCTTGGCGTTGTAATACTCTTGCAGACGGGTCTTATAGTCTAAGAATAATGAATCATCATTTATTATCTCTAATACTTCATCCTTATAATTTTTGTATAAAAACTTGCACAAGTCATCATAGGAGGAATCTAGGTAAATTGCAGCACAAGTAGCCTCAAAGGTATCAGCCTTGACATGCTTTTTAAGCTTGCCCCCTTGTTTTTTCTCTCCCATTCCAAATCTTAAATATTTAGTTAAAGCAAATTTTTCGCTTGCCTTGGCAAAGGAATCTGTGCAGACTATTCTTGACCTTGTTCTTGTTAGCCAACCTTCAGGCTTTTGTGTGTAGTGTTTGAATAAATACTCGCTTACTACCATGTCTAGGATGGTATCACCTAAAAATTCTAGCCTTTCGTTTGACTTAATGTTTCCTCTTGCTTCATTTGTGAAGGAAGAATGAGTTAAGGCTACATCTATCAATGCCTTGTCATTGAATGTGTAGCCTATATTTTTCTCAAATTCTTCTATTTTTTCTAGTCTATCTTTTGACAAAGACATTAGTTTTTACTTTCTATAAGGCTTACTATATCTGCTAAGCTTTCAATTTCATCAAGTTCTTCTTCGGAAAACTCAATCTCAAACTCTTCTTCAACAAGCATTATAAAGTCTACAAGGTCGATTGAATCAATGTCTAAGTCAGAAATCTTGCTTTCAAAATCGATATTTGCTACATCAATATCTAAGTTTTCTTCTGCTAATTTTGTTAATTGTTCTCTAATCATTTAATTCTCCTTGAATTTTATTAATTACATCCATGTTTATATATTTAATTAGGCCTTTGATGGCATTTGATATGGCTATTTCATTTGCATTACCATGTGCCTTATATACATAGGATTTTACCCCTAATAAAGGAGCTCCTCCAACTTTTTGGGCACTGAATTTGCCTAAGGATTCTTTAAGGTCATTTTTTATAGTGAGGGCTGCCATTTTATTCTTAAATGACTTATAAAATACTCCCTTAAGCTCGCCCTTAAGGAGGTCTATGACTCCTTCTGCAGTCTTTATAGCTACGTTTCCTGCAAAACCATCAGCAAGAAGTACATTGACCTTGCCTGTAAATAGGTCTCTTGCCTCGATGTTACCTACAAAGTTGATGTCTCTTTCTTCTAAGAGCTTGTAGGTTTCTTTGGTAAGCTTGTTGCCCTTATGGCTTTCAACCCCTACATTTAAAAGGCCTATCTTAGGATTTTCAACTCCTAGTACATTTTGTAAAAATATCTTACCCATAATAGCAAATTCTTCAAGATAAGCTGGCTTGCAGTCCATATTTGCACCTGTATCCATGAGCATACATATCTCACCTGTGCTTGGCAGACTCGCTGCTAGGGATGGCCTATCTACACCATCTATTCTTTTTGATATAAATATACCACCTGCAAGGAGGGCACCAGTGGAACCAGCTGATAAGAGTCCGTCATAGCCTTCTTCCTTTAATTTATTATAGGCTAAGACTATTGATGCATCTTTCTTCCTTCTTATAGCCCTTACTGGTTCTTCATCATTTGATATAAATTCATCGGTATGGACTATCTCGTAATCTTTGATTCTTCCATTTATGATTTCTTTTAATTGACTTTCATTTCCTACAAATACAGGAATAAAGTCCTCATCCTTTAGGGCAAGTATGGCGCCTTCTACTAAGACCTTGGCCCCTTCATCTGCACCATAGGTATCTATAACAATTTTCATTTAATCCTCTTTATCTTCAATAATTTATACATATTATACTTTTCTTACAAACTTAGGCTATCTTTAGGTAATAAAAAAGGGGCTGTTGCAAAAGTCCTAACAT
>NZ_JBGMEF010000034.1:0-1567 GCF_046365475.1 Anaerococcus kampingae | reverse complement strand
TGTAGGACTCCCCAAAAGTTGTAGCTAGAAAAGAGGCTGCAATGAAAAAATATAGTTTAGAATTAAAGAAAAAAGTAATAAAAGAATACGAAGAAGGCGAAATAAGTTTAAATAAATTAGCAAGAAAATATAAAATAAAAAGTCCCAAAAGCATAAGAGAATGGGTAAGAAAAAGCAAAATATTTGGTGAAACTAGTCTAGAAAATCCTAAAATCAACGAATATCCTTTAGAAATAAAGCAAAGTGTGATAAAATGTGCCTTAACAGGAGATTTAAATTTTAGGGAAATATCTGATAAATTTGGAATAAGAGATCCGAAAACAGTAAGTTCTTGGGTAAAAAACTTTCAAAAAGAAAAAAACTTCCCTAAAATCAATCTAACAATAGATTTAAAGGAAGAATACTTAGACATGAAGAAGAAAAATAAAAAGAAAGACTACACCGAAAAAGAAATTCAAGAAATCCTAGAAGAAAACCTCCACCTAAGAATAGAAAATGACTATTTAAAAGAACTCAGGAGGTTGGTATTAGAAGAAGACTTGACAGATGCGATAAACAATACAAACAAACCAGAGCAATCTGCAAAGTAATAACCAGCCTCCGTGAGAAATATCAATTAAAAGACATACTAAAAGTAGTAAAAATAAGCCAATCAACCTACATGTACTGGCAAAGAAAAGAAAAAGAAGAAAATCCAGACGCTGAAATACTAGAAAAAATACTAGAAATAAGAAAAAAACATGAAGATTGGGGATGCAAAAGAATCCATGGATATCTAAGCAGAAGCATAAAAATAAACATAAAAAAAGTTCATAGAATAATAAAAGAAAATAACCTACAAGTAAGAACATATCACAAGAAAAATGGAAAATACAACTCATATAGAGGAGAAGTAGGAAAAGTAGCAGACAATATAATAGATAGAAATTTCAAATCAGAAAAACCACACAAAAAAATAACAACAGACACAACAGAATTCAAATACTATGAAAAAGACAAATCAAACAACTATCAAATAAAAAAACTTTACTTAAACCCATACTTAGATATGTACAACTCAGAAATAATAAGTTATTCAATAAGTAAAAGCCCAAACTATGCAGCAGTAGAAAAAGCCCTAGATAAAGCATTAGAAATAACAAAAGATCAAACAGAAGTAATCTACCATTCAGACCAAGGCTGGCTGTATCAGATACCAAGATATGTAGAAAAGTTAAAATATAAAGACATAATCCAATCAATGTCAAGAAAAGGCAACTGCCTAGACAACTCCATAATGGAAAACTTCTTCTCAATAATAAAGCAAGAAATGTACAACAAAAAAACATTTCATAGCTACAAAGAATTAGAAAGAGCAATAATTAAATACATGGACTATTACAACAATGAACGAATAAAAGAGAAATTAGGCTTTATGAGTCCAGTAGAATATAGAGAAAATAGGTCGAAAGAAAAAATCAGTATATTATCTTGATAAATCGCCCTTTTCTATAGAAAAGGGCCACCATCAATCTATAATATATTTGTATTGTAAGAAATTGAGCTACAACTTTTTGGGGGTACCATA